>DATGJI010000057.1 GCA_035295225.1 Candidatus Eremiobacteraceae bacterium
GACGCATCTTCGATCGAAGCGCTCCGATCGCTCCCGTTCAAACCGCGCAGCGTTGCATTCGATGGCGAGCAGTTCTGGACCGCCGATCGCAACAACGACGCAATCGTGTCGTTCACGCTTTAACGCCGATCGGGCCGATCTCGCCTAAGTGTGCTCGGCACAAATTGCACCGTAGCAGGACCGGGATCGACGTACGGCGTTTAGCCGGAATCGTCGTCATCGTCTTCGCTGATTCACCGAGCCCCGCATGGCACAAACGGCCGCGGCACGTCATATCGCACCGCATCGGCCCTCGCTTGCACCGCCGGCCAAGGTCAATAGCTATCAGCTCTTGAAGGCACAAAGCACCACCATGGCCGTCTCACTTTCCATCGAAACTATCGATCAGTCAGACCGATGGTACTTCGTGCCCGGTACGCCAGCCGAGTATGAGCTGCGTGTCAGAAACGCGTCTTCGTCGCCACAGCATTGCACGTTTGCCATCGAGGAGCCGATCGACGGCGGCTCGATTGAGCCGGCTTCGGCGATCCTGCAGCCGCATATCCCCATCGTGCTCCGGCTCAGGCTCAATGTTTCATGGTCCACGCGCGAGGCGCACGTCGTCGTCGCTGTTCGCGACCTTGGTGGGATGATTCTCGCGACTATCGTGCGCCCGATCGCAACGGCGACGGTCTCCGATTGCACGGTCTCGATAGGCTGGAAAGAAGCGATCGTCGCCGACAGCTCGCTGCGCGGCTTTATCCTGCACTGCTACATCCGCAACATCGGTAAGCTCACGGGAGCGTTTCAGCCGCGGTTCAAACCGCATCCCGCGCTTTCGTTTCCGTCGCTGGCGCCTTCTATCTTGGGCCCGGGTGAAGCGATCGCGATCGATGTGCCGGTCATCTGGAACCGCGCGATGCGCGACGACGAAGGTTTCAATCATCCGCGCATGATCGAAGTGGAAGTGCCCGCAGGCGGTGCTCGCCGCAGCGCTGCCACGCCGTGGGAGACGGTCCAGCTTCATCTTCGACGCTACCTGAACGAGCAAGACACGGAAGTGCTCGTTCCGTTGCATGCACCTCCGAGCCGATTGCCCAAGGGCGGATCGATGCCCGTCGACCCGGCAAGCGCCGACGGCGCCGGCGCTGCCAAACAATCCGCGAATTCGGCGGCCGGTTCAGCGCCGAAAGCGTCGGCGCTCTTCGCCCGCGCCGAATTCCTGCCGGCCAAACGGGGCCCCGCGAACGGTGCGAGACTGCTGCCGTACGCATTCGCGGCGATCGGTCTCATCGCAATCGTCATAGTCGCATTCCAATTGCCGCACCTCTTGCGCGCCTTTGGACCAGCGGCAGTCGCTCCTGTGCCGACCGCAACCGTCATCGTGCCGCAGATAGGATCTAACGGCACGCCGGGAGTCAAACACGCAAGCCACGTGAACACTTCCGCGGCCGAGCGACTGCTTCAGCGCGTCACTTCGAACGCGCCGGCACCCGACTTGTCGAAGTCTGCGCCGGCAGCCAACACTTCGAGCGGCACGTCTTCCTCTTCAGCGGTTTCGCAGACGCCTGCGCCGGCGGAGACATCCGCGGCGGCCAACGCGACGAGCATCCATCACGCCGCGCTGCCGCCCCGCCCCCCGCCCATCAATCGAGAACTCGTCGTCACCCTCGATGGGATCACGGCGTGGTACGGCCATAACGGGCACGTCGTGCACGTGACGTGGGACTCCACCGCCCAAGCGTCGGCCGAAGTCCAGCTCCTCGATTCGCGCAACGTCATCGTCGCCCAGAAACATCTTTCCGGACCGATCACCTCCGCGACCGTCACCTTGCCTCCGCGATTCCACGGCGAGGTCTTCGTCGCTGTGACGGCGATCGGATACCACGGTGAGCGCGTCGTCCAGTCGGGGTCGCCACAATGACCCGCGGAGCTGCGCAGTCGGAGAGATGACCCGCCCCGAACCTTCGATCGCGTCGGCAACCCTCGACGCGTTCTTCATCTTCGAAGTCGCCGACACGATCGACCTCGCTGCAGTCGGGCGAAGCATGAGCGCTCAGCCTGCCCCGCTCCGGCCCCGCGCGCCGTTGTCCGCCGGAAGCATTCGTTTCGCGGTCCCACCGCTTCTCGTCGGGCTGCCGCCCATTGAGGTAGCGGGAAGAGCCGGCACCGTCGCCGCGAAGATCTTTGATTTCGGAGTGGTATCGGTTCGTTTCGCATTTCCCTACGCCGGGTCGTGGGAAGGCTTCGCCGCACTCGCGAGCGAGCTTCGGCATGCCGATGATCTCCCGGCTCTATCGCGAAGGCTCTTGGACGAATTGCTCGCAACATGCGCAGCTGCGTTGGATGAGCCGCATGCGCCGCTCCTCGAAGACTATTTCATCTGCACGGTTGAGCGCTTCGATGAGGCTGTCACCGCAGCTGCCCTCTTGAGCGAGCACCGCGGCGCGCTTGCCGCCCTGTTGTTGGCCGAGTCCGCCGAGCTCGGCGTCGAGGCGCAGTCGGACGCGCTGCGACTGAGCTTCAGCTACTATCCGGACGATCTCGTCGTCGTGCTCTGGGATGCGGCGTTTGTCTACGAAAATCGCGACGACGCCGAAGTCATCCACGATCTGCTCGAATTTGCGAACTCGCAGCTCGTCGAATTTCGCACGTACGACGCCCGCCTGGACGGAGAGCTGGACACGATCTACGCCATGGAGACCTCGGGCAAGAACGCGTTCGGTCCGTTCCGCCGGCGAACGGCAGATGCGCGCGCCGAGCAGTTGCGGTACCTGATGGTCGATGTGCGCGAGTTGGCCGACCGCGCCAGCAACGCGTTGAAGATCATCGGTGATGCTTATTACGCGCGCATCTATCGCGGCATCGCCAGCCGTCTGGGCATCGAGGACTGGCAGCGCCAGATCGAATCCAAGCTGGACAGCGTCGGCGAAGTGTACCGGTATCTCATAGATCAGGCCCAGATAGCGCGCAGCGAGTTTCTCGAGATCATCGTGATCGTCTTGATCGCCATCGAAATAATCGTGGGCATCGTCGGCCTGCGACGATAGGGACGATATTCCGAAGGCCACCGCGCGGCGGGCGCCGTAATATTCGCAGCCGTGCTGAATAACAGTGTTGACCGGCTTGACTTGTGTCGACGGCTCTGCGCGCTTTTTGCGGTCGCAGCGCTCGCCGGCTGCGGTTCGGGCGCATCTCCGGGGTCGCAGGCGGCGCAGCCGCAACCGCCCGCATCGACCGGCCCGATCCGGCACATCATCATCGTCGTGCAAGAGAATCGCACGCCCGACAATCTCTTCCATGGATTGGCCGGCGCCGATATCGCTGATGTAGGCGTCACGTCTGGAGGCCGACAAGTGACGTTGGCGCCCATCACGCTGACCGGCACCTTCGATCTCGGTCATTCCCATGCCGATTGGCTGCGCGAGTATGACGGAGGCACCATGCACGGCGCCAACAACGTCGGCGTCTTCTGTCCTAATAAGCCATGCATGAAAGACCCGCAGTTCACGTATGTCGATCCGAGTTTTGTCCAGCCGTATTTCCAGATGGCGCAGTCATACGTCTTCGCCGACCGCATGTTCCAGACAAACGAGGGCCCGAGTTTCTCAGCGCACCAATACATCATAGCGGGAACATCGCTCACGGCGCCCACGAGCAATCTCTACGCGCTGGACAATCCCAACTTGGGCGGCGGCTGCGACGCGAGACAGGGCGACACCGTCGACACGATCTACGGTGATGGAACCGAAGGCCCACTCGTCGCGCCCTGTTTCGAACATCAAACCCTCATGGATCTGCTCGATGCCGCGCGCGTTTCGTGGCGTTACTACACGCCGGATCCTGGCTCGCTCTGGACCGGGCCCGCATCCATAAGCCATATCCGCAATGGCTCCGATTGGAGCCACGTGATCATACCGCAGTCTCAAGTGCTGACCGATATCGCAAACGGCCGGCTTGCGGATGTCTCCTGGGTGATGCCGGATGCGGCTGAATCGGATCACGCGATCGGCAATCAGGGCCTTGGCCCGTCTTGGGTCGCGTCGATCGTCAATGCCGTCGGCACAAGCGCCTACTGGGCCCACACCGCGATCTTCATCACGTGGGACGACTGGGGCGGCTGGTACGATCACGTCGCGCCGAAGGTCGTCAACGACGGCACCAGTTGGGGCTCCGGCTACGTCTACGGCTTCCGCGTTCCTCTCATAGTCGTTTCCCCCTACGCCAAAGCCGCCTACATTTCGCACTCGACTCACGATTTTGGCAGCATTCTCAAATACATCGAGGAGCGGTTCGACTTG
>DATGJI010000058.1 GCA_035295225.1 Candidatus Eremiobacteraceae bacterium
GTATGCCGGAGTGGGCTTCATGTTCGCGAACCGCGCGAGCCATCGAAGCGCGGATCGCGGGTCGCGCGCGTTCGCATAGACGTGCGCGAGCGCGCTCATCGCATCCGGGTCTGTCGGAGCGATGGTGAGCGCGTGCTGAAATTCGCGTTCGGCGCGCTGATCCTGACGCAACTGTTCATCCGCTAAGCCCGCGCCATAGTAGGCGTTTTCGGAGTTCGGATCGATCGTCATAGCGAGATGCCACTGGTCTGCGGCTTCGGTATAGCGGCGGCTGAAGTAGAACTGAGTGCCGAGCGCCTCGTTGATGACGGGGGAGAGCGGATCGAGGCTCCGTGCCTGCACCATCTGTGCGATCGCGTCTTGCAGCTTTCCGTGATTGAAGAGATACCATGAATACCACTCGCGCGCAGTCGCGTAGCGAGCATCGAGCGCGATCGATCGCTGGAATTCTGCGCCGACTTCATTGCGATATGCCCGACCGAGGAACTCGTCGACGAACGCGAGCGACGCATGCGCTTCCGCGGAGTTCGGGTCGAATCGTATGGCGCGCAGCGCCGCCGACCGTGAGAGATTCAAATTCTGCATGTGCTGCGCGCTGTACGGCCCGTAATAGGCAAGTGCCGAATAACTGTCGGCCACTCCGGACTCTGCGGCCGCGTACGTGGGAGCGATCGCGAGCGCCGCATTGAAATAGTGCAAACCGAGCTTGATGTTCGGGATGGTGCGCTCGTTCCAGTAGTGGCGGCCGAGGATATAGTCGCGCAGCGCTTGGGGATTAGGTGCTGCGATCGCATGGGCCGGCGGGAACAGACGGTTTCCGAACACGGCGAAGAGCAGCGCCGCGATGACGAGCGGCAGCGCAACGGCGAAAATCCGTGTTCGCGCCTTATTGGAATGAGCGGAGGCATGGGTCGCGCCGTTCGACGACGGGCTTGACTGCACGGGCGGTGTGAACCGGTACCCGCGGCTGGGCACAGTCTCGATAAGCCGCCCGTCCGCGTCCCCAAGCGATTTGCGCAGCACGTAGATCGTTTGCGTGAGATTGGCCGGCTCGACAAAGCCGCTCGGCCAGACGGATGCCAGTATCTCGTCTTTAGAGACAAGCGAGCCGGCGCGCTCGACAAGCAGAAGGAGGGTCGCGTACCCCTTTGCCGTGAGGTGGATCTCGCGTCCGTCGCACGATAGCGATTCGCTTCTCGAATCGAGACGGAACGGACCGAACTCAAACACCTGACTCAAGGCTAATTCCCCGGGCTGCTGGATGTCCGGTATGGTTTGACGCGAGCGGTTCCCGCCCTGCGGACCCCTTCATCGCATCGCCCCGGCGGAATCGCCATATTTGATAGGGATTTGATGATCATGTGATACCCCTTTGAAGCACAAAAAGCCACGGATATGCTAACCATTAGGCACGATGATCCAACTTGACCGGCCGGTTATCGCGGTCCGCAAACTACTGCGCCAGCTGCGCAGGCCGCATCTGCTCTCAAGAGACCCGCTTGCTCTTCGGCTTCGGGAAACTTTGAACGTGGGTACCTGCCGCGAAGCGATAGAGTTTCTCGTCGATCGGACCTTCGCTCGCGACGCCGCGGGCGAACGGCTGCGTGAGATACTCGTGCGCTGCGACCTCCAGGGTCAGAAGGCGACCGCCGCGGCGGGCGGCATGCACCTCTCGCTAAGACAATTTTTCCGCTGTCGCGCGGACGCCATGGAAGCGCTCGCCATCGCGATCGATCAACTCGACTCGCACACGACGGAGAGCATGCAGCGCGAAACAGCGCTCTGCTGCGCGCTGTGCCACCAGCCGATCGCCGCCCAACGGCCGCTGCGCCTCGAAGAAACGAGCTAAGGCGGGGGACGGCGCACGTGCGGCGGAAATCGCCGCATCATGAAGAGCACATCGCACCGCGTCGCAGTCGTCCAATATCCGTCGGTCTACTACGACCGTGAAGCGACGCTACGTCAAGCCGTCGCCGCCGTCGACGAGGCGGTGGCCGGCGGCGCACAGCTCATCGTGTTTCCCGAGACGTATATTCCCGGCTATCCAGATTGGGTCTGGCGCGTGGCGCCGGATCGATACGATATCAATGGGCCGGTCTACACGAAGCTCTTGGAGAACGCCGTCGATCTGACGCGCGGCGACCTTCAGCCGCTGCAGGAGGCGGCGCGCCGTCACGGCGTGACGATCGTATGCGGCATCGACGAGCTCAACAGCGAGTTCAGCCGGACGACGATGTACAACACGCTCATAACGATCGGCGCGGACGGCGCGATCCTCAATCGCCATCGCAAGCTGATGCCGACGAATCCGGAGCGCATGGTCTGGGGGATCGGCGACGGCAGCGGACTTCGCGTCATCGACACGCCATCGGGCCGCGTGGGCGGTCTGATCTGCTGGGAGAACTACATGCCGCTCGCGCGATACGCGCTCTACGCGCAGGGCATCGAGATCTATATCGCCTCCACATGGGATGAGGGACCGACGTGGGCGGCGTCGATGCAGCACATCGCGTCGGAAGGACGCTGCTGGGTCATCGGCTCGGGAAGCTGCATCCACACAAGCGACATCCCGGCGACGTTTCCGTTTCGTTCGGAGATCTATCGCGAAGAGATGTGGATCAATCCCGGAGATTCGGTGATCGTAGCGCCCGGCGGAAAGATCGTCGCAGGGCCCCTGCACGAAGAGAAGGGCATTCTTTTTGCGGACTGCGATCCCGCGGCGTCAGCGTCCGCACGTCGGACGCTCGACGTCGCCGGGCACTACGGACGGCCGGACGTGTTTGAGCTGCGCATCAATCGCAAGGCGCATCGCTCGGCCGAATTTCACGATGATGGGCAGCCGACGACAGCTGAGCGCACCGACAGCGCCTAGCGCGTCATTAGTCGTACGCGTCGAAGTGACGAACGGTAGGCTCTAGCTCCGTGAGAAAGTCGCGATCGAAATCGTAGTATTTGGCGCGCTCCGGGTCGTCGCCCGCGAACGTGCGAATCGCATCCACCGAATCCCACAGCGTGAACGTTGTGACGTGCACGAGATCGCCATCGCGGCGTTGCAGCACGAGAGCTGTCTTGTTGCCAGGGCTTCGCAGATAGTCCGGGAGCGCGACGGTTCGCATGAGTTCGAGATAGCGTTCGGCTTTTTCAACGGGCACGGTGCCGTGCCAAATCCTCGCGATCATCGCTTCTCAAAGGAGAAAGAGACGGAATCGACTGACCTGTAGGCATATGAGGAGCGCCTCGAGATCACGGTAATTTCGATGCCACCCTGCGTCGTCGCGTTCCTTTAGGAGAATGCTATGGGTTTGAAAAGACGCGATTTCATGCTTTCTGGCGCGGTCTTGAGTGCGGCAAGTCTCGTGCCGGCTTTTCGCGCTGCTGCAATCGCGGCAGCGGGGCCGCCCGTCACCACGCTCTCGCCTTCCCAGGCGCTCGCACGGCTCGTCGCCGGAAACAAGCGCTTCGCAACCGGCGCTTCGACTGATTTGAATCATCTCACTCGAACCGATGCGCTCGCTTCCGGGCAAGCGCCGTGGGCCGTGATCCTCAGCTGCTCCGACTCGCGCGTGCCGCCCGAGATCATCTTCGATCAGGGGCTTGGCGACCTCTTCGTCGTCCGCATCGCCGGCAATTACGCCGAGTCGGGCGGTATAGGCTCAATGGAGTACGCGATCGCGCACTTCCATTCACCGGTTCTTCTGGTGATGGGCCATTCGAGTTGCGGAGCCGTTCACGCCACCGTCGACAATCTGAAGGCGGGAAGCCCGCCTGTGCCCGGCAATATCCAAGACATCGTCACAGCGATCAAACCGGCTGCGCAAGCCGTGCTCCGCGAGCCCGGCGATATCTATGCTAACACCATCGCCGAAAACGTACGAGAAAACGTAGCTCGACTGAAGTCGATGGGGCCGGTCATCGGACCAGCCGTGAAGGCGGGAACGCTTGAGATTCTCGGCGGGGTCTATACACTGAAAACGGGTGTCGTGGCGCTCGTGTGATATTCGCGAATCGAATATCGCGATCGGGACGCCGACCGACCAAGCGTGAGTATACGATTTGACCACTTCCGCCAGGGGTATAAGAATTCATGGAAGGGAGTGGTTTTGTGAAATACGTTTACGCAGTTCTCTTGGCAGCCGTGTTCGGGCTTGCCCCTGCGCTCGCCGACCCGCCGCCGTACGTCGATACGTCATGCGGAACGTGGGTGAATGACGTCTGGGTGCCAAACGGCAATTGCCCGGACGGTATGAGACACGATACGGTCAGTGGTACCATCACGATCGTGAAAGGTCACCTCGTGACCGTGCAGCAGGCCACTCGAACGATAGTCATCGACGACCAGCCTGCCCTCGACGCCAAGCAGACCGGTCAGGTGGCCGTCGGCCGCGTGATCGTCGCCTACGGTTATTGGAAGGACCAGAACTTTTTCGCGACGGCGATCTACTGACGCCCCTAGCGCTTGAAGACGAAGAAGACACCGCCGACGGCGGTGTCTTCTTCATTGCAGACTGCAGGGTCACCGTCCGGGGGCGGGAATTGGCGCGGTCATGACGTCCAAGGCCGGACCGAAGTTCACCGGATTCTCGCCTGCGGCGATGAAATTCTTGCGGGAGCTAGCGAAGAACAACGAGCGCGATTGGTTTGTTCCGCGCAAGCATATCTACGAGACGGAACTGCTCGCGCCGCTGCAAGCCTTGGTCTCGGACGTGACAGACTCGTTACGCCGAGCGAGGATCCCGATCGGCGCAGACCCGACGCGTTCCACCTTCCGCATCTATCGCGACGTCCGCTTTTCGCCGGATAAGCGGCCATACAAAACGAACTTGGGCGCCTACCTTCCGTCGGATGGAACGCGCGATAAGCCTGGCGGGCTTTACATCCACATACAGCCGAAGCAGTCGTTCGCAGCGATCGCTTTCTACGAGCTGGACAAACCGGTTTTGCAGCGCTGGCGGTCGGAGATGGCGAGAAATCCCAAACGCTTTCAGACGATGCTGCAAGCACTCGAACGCAACGGATTGAAGCTCTCCGTGGAACACGAGGCGTTGAAACGGATGCCGCGCGGTTTCGAATCGTGCGCCGACAGCCCGATCGCACGCTACTTCCGGCTCGGATCCTTCACGGTCGGCGAGGACCTCACCGACAAGGAGGTCACGAGCAGGCAACTCGTCGCTCGTGTCATCGATCTTGCAAAAAGGGCGAAACCGCTATTGGACTACGGGCGGAACCTCAGCTAGGTAGTTCACGACGAAGGGGGCCGACGGGCGCCGGCCCCCTGCGATCGATCCAGACTAGGGTCCCAGGTACCGAGCGAGCACGAGACGATTCGGAGCGTATTGCTTTGCGGTGCTCGTCGCGCCGACGGCGATGATCTTGCCGTCGGGCTGAATCGCTAACGCCGTCACTTCCGCATGCATGAGGAACGGCGTCATAAGCGTGCCGCCTTTTCCGAACGTCGTATCGAGACTGCCGTTAGGCACAAACCGCGCGAGGCCAAATTTGCTCGAATAGTCCGGGGCCTGCGACATCCCACCGATCACGATTCGGCCGACCGAATCGACCACGATCGCATACGGGTTGTCGGCAACGACGTCGTTGGGCGGATAATTCCCGCCGTAGTCGATGACCGGTCCGCTGAATGCGGGGTCGGTGGAACCGCTGCGCAAGTAGCGCTGCGGCTGCAGATCCCAGTCGTAACCGTTGTCTTCATAGTAGTTCGCCCCGACAACGATCTTGCCGTCCGGCTGGAACGTTCCGGTGCCCACGTGGGCGATGGATGCGATCGTTCCGCCGGTGACGCTCGAATCACGAACACCGTTCGAAAGGAGACGCAACACCGACGTGCCGTCGCCGAGCGCGAGGATCTTGCCGTTGCTTTGCAGCGCGAGGCTGTTGAACGCCGAACGGTAGGCGCTTTGGATCGCGACGATGCCTCCGTAACCGAAATTGCCGTCGAATGAACCATTCGAATTGAGGCGCGCGAAGCCGGTATCCACTGTCAGACGACAGACGCCGATGCGCGCTAACCCGCCGACGACGATCTTGCCGTTGGGTTGAAGAATGACGACGGCGCCCGACGACACGGCCCCGTTGACGAAGTTGATGTTCACGACGCCGTTGGCGCCGAATGTCCGATCGAGTTTGCCGGACGGGTCCAGCCGCGCGACCGCCGCGTTGAGCGGGCTGCCATACGAGTTGAGCAGAGTGCCGACGACGACGAGCTTGCCGTCGGCTTGAATCGCCTCCGAAACTGCGTTGAAGCCTACGGCCGCAGCGCCGCCCCTCCCAAAGCCCGTATCGAACGCACCATTGGATAAAAAGCGGACGACGCCGGCTCCGCCGACCACGTCGATGCGTCCGTCCGCGAGGACGTGCACGTCCGTCGGCACCGCACTGATGTTCGTCGTGATCTTGCCGTTCTGACCAAACGCCGTATCGAGCGCGCCGGCCTGTTGCGCGCTGGCTACGGCGGCGCATGAAAGAACGAACACAGCGGTTGCCAATACGATCGAAGAACGCATAAAGTGAATCCCCCTCCCAAGTTGCCCCGCGCTCATATGATTACGAGGCTTGCTGAAAAGAGAATGAATGCGCGCTCGCGTAAGGTGGTCGCATGCTTGAACGGGCAGCCGTCTTTCTGTTGGCGGTCATGATCGTCGGACAGGCAGCATCGGCGCAGACTTTCGCGCGCGCACACCATCCGGTGTCGACGTCCAACTCGACGGCACAGGCGTATTTCGATCAGGGTTTGACCCTCATCTACGCGTTCAATCGTGAGGCATCGCGCCGGGCTTTCCAACAAGCGGCGGCCGCGGATCCGAAGCTCGCCATGGCATTCTGGGGCGTCGCACTCTCGTACGGCCCCAATATCAACGAGGGGATTACCCCGGCCGGGGAACGCGCCGCGATGGCAGCGATAGCGCGGGCAGAGTCGCTCGCGTCCGGCGGCAGCGCCACGGGTGAAGAACGGGCGCTCATCGCGGCACTCGCCCAACGCTACTCCGACAAGCCGCAATCGGATGGCGACGCTCTGGGAAACGCGTACTGCGATGCGATGCGCGCCGTCTATCACAAGTACCCTGACGATAGCGACGCGGCGGCGCTCTTCGCAGAGAGCGAGATGGACCTTCATCCATGGGCACTCTACACGACCGCAGGCGTTCCGATCGCAGGCACGGCTGAAATCGTCACGACGCTCGAGACGGTGCTCGCGCGCGATCCCGAGCATATCGGCGCGAACCATTTTCTTATCCACGCGACCGAGGCATCGACGTCGCCCGAGCGCGCACTGCCTTCCGCGTTCCGACTGCGCCGCATGGTCTTCGAACCCGCCGCCGCGCACCTTGTCCACATGCCGGCGCACACATTCATGCGGACCGGCGACTATGCCGACGCGATCGCGAGCAATGTTGCGGCAACGATGCACGATCGAAGCGCGATGCACGAGCGAGAGGGCGGCGGATATTTCGGCCACGACCTTTTCTTCTTATCTTCCGCGGCGGCCATGCAAGGAGACTACACGGCGGCGCGACGGGCTGCCGCAGAGATGGTCGGCCAAGACGCGATCGAACCGCTGCTCTTCGTCTACGTGCGCTTTGGGCGCTGGCACGACATCTTGGCGATGCCGGCCCCGAAAGATTCAGCGAATGAGCCGTTGCGGATGCCGGTCTGGCGCTTCGCGCGCGGCATGGCGAGCGTCGAAACCGGTGACCTCCAAGGAGCGCGTGGTGACCTTGCGGCGGTCGAGCAATTCTACCGCTTGATGCAGGTCCAAAGCGTCAACGGTTTTCTCAACGGTTCTCACGAGATACTGGGTGTGGCGCGGGATCTGCTCGGGGCAAAACTGGCGTGGGCCGCCTCCGATCGAAGCGGTGCGATCGACAAACTTAGCGACGCGGTAAGGATTCAGGATTCGTTTCTCTATATCGAGCCGCCGGACTGGTACGGACCTGCGCGCGAAGCGCTTGGAGCGGCGTACTGCGAGACCGGCGATTTTTCGCGCGCCGAGCGCGTTTTTCGCGACGACCTCGCGCGCAATCCACGCAATCCTCGGTCGCTCTTCGGCCTCTCGATCGCGCTCGAGGGGGAAGGCAGCGCCGACGACGCCGCTTACGTGAAGGCGCAATTCACGCGCGGCTGGGTCGGTGAAACACTCTCCATCAACGACCTCTTCTAAGAGACCAGCTAAGAGATCCGGCAGGCGTCGAGGCGCGTTCGATTCGAATGTTGGCCTGAGGGATAGCACGTGATGCCGATCGAGATTGTGCTCGCGGAGAAAAAAGCATGAACGCACGTTTGGCGGCGATCGCGGCCGCGCTGGCGCTGACGGGCGGGGCGGCGTCGTACGCGCGCGGCGGCGACTCGGTGTTGCCGAACGGCTGGATAGTCCGGCCGCCGAACGGACTTTCGCGAGAGACGGAGACCATGCCTCAAGGTGCGGCAGCGTCGCCGGACGGGACTTCCCTCGCAGTGGTCACATCCGGCGTCAACCCCGCGGCACTGCTCGTGTACGATGTCGCGACGCTCGCTCAAAAGGCAGAAATACCTCTTGCGGGAGCGTTTGGCCGCCCACTCTGGCTGGACGCAGATCATGTCCTTGTCGCCGGAGATAACGCGGATGCCCTCTTCAACATAGATCTCGCCTCGAAGTCGATTCGCACGATACCGATGGCGCACGGATCACATCCGATCGCGATCGCTAAGAGCGGCGGCATCTACGCTGTGGCGGGCGACGGCGACGGCTCGGTGCGGATCGGCGCGCTTGATGAACTCGCCCGCGCACGGCCGACCAAAATCGGACTGCATCCCGGACCGCTTGTTTTCTCTCAGGATGGCCGGACCGTTTTCGCCACGGACCGATCGGGCAGCCGCGTGGTCGCTATCGATCGAACTTCTCTCCTCACAACAAGAATTTCCACCGGGCTGCATCCATCTGATCTCCTGATCGAAGGTTCGGATCTGTATGTCGCGGCCAGCGACGCGGATGCCGTGGATGTCATCGACACCACCACCCACCGAAGGTCGGCCACTATTTTCGTGGGCGATCAGAATGGCGGCGACCGCCTTTCCGGATCGTCGCCCAATGCGCTCGCCGCGCATGACGCTCTTGTGTTTGTGACCTTGGGTGCCGCGAATTCAGTGGCGGTTTTGCGCGATCATCGTTTCGTCACGCGCATCGCCGCCGGATGGTATCCGACCGACGTGGTGCCGATCGGAAGACAGCTGTACATCATCGATGGCAAAGGCGAGCGGACGCACGCTAACCCGCGCTTCAATCCGAGGAGCACGAGCAACGTCGACTATATCGGCGCGATCCAATACGGCTCGATCAGGACGTTCGATCTCGATCGCCTTGGAGCGAGCGAAGGCAATCCGCAAGGCGCAGTTGGATGGCAAGATGCAGGTCAGGATGCCGTCGTCCGGCCCCATGGCCCGATCAAGCACGTCTTCTTCATACTGAAGGAAAACCGGTCGTACGATCAAGTGCTCGGCGACATGAGCTCCGGAAACGGCGATCCGAAACTCGTCTGGTTCGGCGCCAAGGTCACGCCGAACCAACACTCGCTCGCGAAGCAGTTCGGGCTGTTCGACGACACATACACAAGCGGGGAGGTCAGCGACCCCGGGCACAACTGGTCGGATGCGGCGTTCGCGAACGACTTCGTGGAACGGTTCTGGCCGCCGACATACGGCGGCAGACGCGACGACGACGAGACGTTCACCGGATGGGGCGCCAGCACGGCGCGCAATGGCTACATGTGGGATGCAGCCGCCGCCGCCCACGTGTCATTTCGCGATTATGGCGAATTGGCGACCGTCAAGCGGCTCGTCGCTACCGAACCGATCGCTCCGACGCTGCACGGACGCTACGATCCGAACTATGTAGGCTGGGATCTCGATTACAGCGATGTGGACCGCGTCAAGGAGTGGAGCCGCGAATTCGACGCGTTCGAAAAGAGCGGCACTCTGCCGCAGCTCGAGTACATCTGGTTGCCCAACGATCACACATACGGCAGCCGGCCGGGCAAGCTGACTCCGGTCGCTCTCGTGGCGCAAAATGATTACGCGCTCGGCTTGATCGTGCAGAAGATCTCGCACTCGCCCGCGTGGAGCTCGTCGGCCGTTTTTATCATCGAGGATGACTCGCAGGACGGAGCCGATCACGTGAGCGATCAACGCACCACGTTCTACCTCGCATCGCCCTTCGCTCGCGGCGGCGTGATTCACGATCACTATGCCACGGTGAGCGTGCTTCGAACCATCGAGATCATCCTCGGCATGCGGCCGCTCTCCACATACGACGCGATGGCCGTACCCTTGTATCACGCCTTTTCCGCGACCGCAAACGCCCCGCCATTTCGAGCGCTTCGACCGATGGTCGATATCACTGCAAAAAACTCGGTGACAGCCTTCGGCGCGCGCGTCAGTGAAACGCTCGACTTCTCGCGGCCCGACGCCACGCCGCCTGGAATACTCTTCAATATCCTCGCGCACAATCGATCGACCTCGCATCGATGAATGAAGGGGCCGCCAAGACTAATGAAGGGGCCGACGCCAGTCGGCCCACTTTGCATGCGCCTGGGCGCACGGGGAGTCCGAGTGAGGCTCCGAGCGTCCTGGAGATCGGCCTATATTTTCTTCGACTTGGCGCTGTGGGCTTTGGGGGACCGGTCGCGCTGGCGAATCATATGCGCACAGATCTTGCCGAGAAGCGGCATTGGCTGACGCCCCAGGAGTACGATGAAGGCCTTGCGATAGCCACAGCGTGCCCCGGCCCCCTCGCGTACCAACTCGGCATATATTGCGGATACATACTGCGCGGGTTTAGCGGGGCTTTGACCGCAGCGATCGCGTTCGCGATCGCGCCATTTGCCATAGTCGTGACCGCCGGATACCTCTACGTTCGCTTCGCAACTGCGTGGGAGGTCCGCGCGCTCTTCTACGGCATCGGTCCGGTCATCGTGGCGCTCATCGTCAAGGCGTGCTGGAACTTAGCACAAAAAACCGTGCGTGACGACAAGATAGCGTGGCTGATCGCTGCGGCGGCGTGCGCCATCACCTTGATGGTGCAGAAAGAACTGACCGCAATTTTTTTGGCCGCCGGCGTCCTCGGTGTCTTCATTTTTTCGGCCTCTTCGCGTACACCAAGTCATGACGGCAACCATCCGCAGCCCGAAGATACCGTGACGGCGCGGGGAGTGACGCCTTTCGTCGGCATGCTTGCCCTTTGGACGTCCCCTGCGATGACGTCGAAATTGTTCTTTTTCTTCTTCAGGACAGGGTTGCTCGTTTTCGGAAGCGGACTCGTGATCGTGCCATTTCTGAAGACCTACGTCGTCGACCAATACCACTGGCTCAGCCAACAACAGTTTCTGGATTCGGTCGCCATCGGCATGATGACGCCCGGCCCTGTCGTGATAACCGCGACCTTTGTGGGCTATCTGCTAAGCGGATTCGGCGGCGCGATCGCGGCAACGATCGGTATTTTCTTGCCGTCGTTCCTTTTCACGGTGGTGGGCACGCCTCTATTGCGACGATACCGGACAAATGCACGTCTTCAGGGATTCGTGCGCGGCGTGACGGTTGCAGTCGTCGGCGTATTGGTCGGCACGTCATATCTCGTCGGGAAATCGGTGTTGGCAGACGCGCTCACCATTACCGTCGGGCTCACCGCGCTCGCTGCTACCGTCTACTTCAAGCGGGTGCCCGATCCGTTGCTCGTCGCTGCCGGCGCGGTAGTCGGACTGGTAGCCTATCCGCTCATCCATCCGCAACCGCTATAGCGGTGAATTCAGCCGTAACCGCATCACGAGCACGCGGTAGTCGCGCTCGCCCGCGCGAAACGGCTCTTCGGATTCGGTCTTGAATCCATAGCGCTCGTAGAACGCGATCGCGTGCGCATTCAACGAATTGACTCGCAGGGTCATCGAGGTTGCGTTCTTCGCCCGCGCAAACGCGAGGGCTTCGTCCATTAGCCGCTTGCCGAGGCCAAGCCCATGGAAGCGGTAGAACACGTACAAGCGCTCGAGTTCGGTCGCTGCAAATGGCTCTTCGCCTTCGCCACCCACAAGGAGCGCGTATCCGACCGCACAGCTGCCCACGGCGGTCTCGACAACCCACATGCACGCTCGATCGCTTGCGAGCAATTCTCGAAAGTTTTCGGCGCCGAGGGATTTGGTCACATACGCGTACAGATCCGATCCTTGCGCGATCCCAGCGTATGTCTCCAAAATCGTGGCCTGGCCGATCAACGATAAGGCTGACTCGTCACCTGGGCCGCAACGCCGCAACGCAAAGTCCATCTTAGGGCGAAGGGGTGCGTTCGATCGCGATATACGTCACGACGTCCCATGCGTTGCGGATGCCGATGAAGATCAGCAACAGAGCAGCGGCGGCGAGCGCAAAGGGCGCCACGGGCGAGGAATTCAACATGATCGCGCCGGCGAGGATCACGCTGTAGGCAGCGAGAGGAAGGATCGTGTAAAATATCCAGTCTTCGAAGTCCGGCGTGTAATCCTTGAATCGTTTCGTGATAAGCCACACGCGAAGTATATAGAGGTCGGCGAGGATGCCGGCGATCGCGAGCAGCGACGCCGGATACGCAAGCGATGGCCACGGCGCGCTGAGGATCGCGGAGACGAGCAACGCCGCCCCGAAGTGAATGACCGTCGGCGTGCTGAACGCCGAAATCCCGTCACGGTTGCGCTTGCTGCGCTCCACACCGGTGACAAGCGTGATCACGACGAACATCAGGCCCGTGAGTGCACCGGCCGACGATCCGGTGATCGTGTAGAAATTCGACCACGGCCCAAGGACCGACGAAGCGGTTTCAGTCATCTATCTCTCACAGCGCCAAGCGACGTCGCAGCTTCGCGAGCCGCTCTCTCACCGGTTTGAAGCGCTCCATTCACCGTGCCGCCCTGGCCGTCATTCGACGTCGCCTCGCCCGCGAAGAATAACGCGTCATCGAGCGGCTCTGCAAGCGCTGCGCGCGGACCATCGGCGCCGACGGTGACGTAGCTGTACGCGCCACGCGCGAATGGATCGCCGCTCCAGTCGTGCATGAATGCCGCGTCGAATTCCCGGCGTGCAAGGTCGAGTGCTCCGAACATGGACCCGAACCCGTCGAGCGCGCGTTCGATACGTTCCTTCGGGGACATTCCTCGGAGCGCTATAGCCTTTGGGCCACCTGCCCATGCCACGATCAGGCTACTTCGCCGCGGAAACTGCGTCCAATACGCCGGAAACGGCTGATCCAAGCAGCGAAAAAAGCCGGCGTCGCGATAGCGCCCGCCGTGGAGGCGCCCCCAGAATGCAGTCCGGAACCAGAGATTGATCTTGACCACGTGGCCCATCTCGATGCGTCGAAGCGCCTCGTGTTTGAACGCGGGGAGATCTGGGTCGAAGACGACCGCCTCGTCGGCGCCGCCCTGGCGCAATACGCCGATCGGCAGCGTCACGATTGCCGTTCGGGCACGAAACGAGCGCCCTTCTCCAGCATCGAGTTGCGCATCGATCTGTATCGAACCGCGGCGCCACGAGATCCTGCGAACGACGGTCGAAAGAGAGATACGGACTCCGGCCGCGATACAGTCGTCGCGAAGTCGATCGAACATCGGTCCGTAGCCGCCGACTGGCCGCGCGCTTGCAAAGTCCGCGCCGGCATATATCTCGTCCGCGATGGAGCGCACGCTTGCGATCGCCGGGTCCGCGGCGTCAAAGCCTTCGACGAAGGCTCGCGCCATCTCGGCCGCATCCCGCATCGAATCGTCGTTTTCGAAGCGGCGAAGAAATCGATCGACCGTTTCGTCTTCCCGAAGTTTGCGAGCTTCTTCGAAGATGCGCGCGGCGATCATGAAGTCGCGCTCGTCACGATGCAAGTCGTCGTCTTCGCCGCGCGTCCACGACTCGCCGCCGGTGTCCACGCTTGAGATGCCGGCCTCGCGCAGCAGCATCCTCGTCTCCGGCGCCGGCCCGTGGATAAATTCCGCGCCGAGTTCAGCGCGCACGCCGGACGGTTGCGAAGTGTGCGAGACCACGCGGCCGCCAAGCCGGTCGCGTGCTTCGAGAACGATCACGCGCAGCGATCGGCGGGCGAGACTTCGCGCGGCCGCGAGACCTGCCGCACCCGCGCCGATCACGATCGCGTCCGCATCCGATTCCACCGGTGTCATGCCGTCGGAGCCGTTACCCACGAAACTCGGCAATACCTGACGCCGTCACGAGTTCAGCCTTCCTGATCACTCGCCGGATTTGCGGCCCCACGCCGTCCATATCGTAGGACCATAGGTGCCGACAGCCGGACTCGCCATCCGTCCGGCGACGTATTCGATGTCGGATGAGGTCGCGCCGTGCTGAGTCAGAAGGTCGCGGAGGCGCAAATACGATGAGGCGAGCAGCACCGAACGCGGGCCCCCTCGCTGATAGGTCTGCGATGATTCAGACGCGACATCTCGCAGACCGGCAGTTTCAAATAGCGGTGCGAGCGACGGGCCGAGCTGCATATCCCAACCGGCAGCTCGCGTCGCAGCCGCGAAGGAAGCGGCGACGCGATCGAATGCCGGATCCGGCGCGCTCAAGCGCACGGCCCGAAAATCCGAATCGGAGGCCACGAGCCAACCGCCCGGACGGAGCGCGCGAATCATCCGATGCAGAACAGCCTCATACTCCGGCAGGTGTTCTAGCAGAAGGCGAGAGTGGACGAGATCGACATTCTCCGGCAACTCTTCCCGCCGGATGTCGAGTCGGCGAACCGAAAGAGTCGGCGAAATATGCGGTTCGAGCAGACGCAGGTCAAGGTCGACCGCCAGGACGGAACCGGCCGGCCCGACGCGCTCGGCCAGCCATCGTGAGATCGACCCTGCCCCGGCTCCGACGTCGATACAGCGCCAGCCGGCTGCGATTCCGGTCCGCTCGAGACACGGAATGGATAAAGGGTCGAAGCATTGCTGCAGCAACGCCAACCGCTGTCGTTCGGTTTCCGGATCGGTAGCCTGTGAAAGCGTATATTCCGACATCGCATATACCTTTCGAACGAACTTACGTCGCGCTCAACGCTTCGCGCACATCGAGCGGATGCTCTTTCGGACAGCGTGCACAGCGCTACGCTGATGATCATAGAGACACCGGCCACGGCAAAACCTTCGTATGGACTTCCCGTTACTCGGGTCACGACGGCTACCGCGCGAGTCGAGGATGGCAAGATCTGCGCGAGCGAGAAACTGGTCGATCCGTCGGCGGTGCCCGATCGCGATCCATTCAATGCGGCGTGTGAGCGCGGATCTACTAGGCGCGACGGATGATAGTGCAGGCAAACCGTGATCGTAGACCGCGACGCCGGAATCCGTATGCGAGACGGCGTGCGCCTTTTCGCAAGCGTCTTTCGCCCGGATGACGGGGTGCCGCGTCCGATCGTGCTATCGGTGACGCCATACGGCAAAGACAACACGCCGGATCGAATCGGCATGCTCTTCATGCGCCTAGCCGGCGTGAGCTTCGGAAAGCTGAACTGCTCTCGATTGACCGGTTTTGAGTCTCCGGATCCCGCCTTTTGGGTTGACGCCGGATACAACGTAATCCAAGTCGATGCAAGGGGGATGCACAGATCCGAGGGGAGCGCGGGCGCATGGACGCCGACAGACGCGCTGGACTATGCTGAACTCATCGAATGGTGCGCGCGCCAGCCGTGGTCGACAGGCGCCGTCGGCCTATGTGGAGTTTCGTACCTGGCGATGTCGCAGTGGAAGGCGGCAGCGCTCCGCCCACCGGCCCTCAAGGCGATCATCCCGTGGGAGGGTGCGACCGATCTGCTTCGCGAGTTCGCATACCAAGATGGCGTGCGGGAATCCGGCTTTGTGCCGATCTGGTGGAACAACCGCATGAAACGCGGGCGGAACAAACGCTTTGCGATGGCTGAAGATTTTCTTCGCGAGCGCGACGCGCGCCCGTTCGACGACGATTGGTGGGCGAGCAAACGCCCTGCACTAGCCATGATCGACGTTCCGGCGCTCGTCTGCGCGAGCTGGTCCGATCAAGGGTTGCACACGCGCGGCTCGTTGCTCGGCTTCGAAAACATCGCTTCCACGCAAAAGTGGCTATTCACGCACGGCCGGCGCAAGTGGGAGACCTTCTATGGAGATGAGGCGCGCGACACGCAACGGCGATTTCTTGACCATTTTCTCAAAGGCGCAGACAACGGCTGGAACGAGACGCCCCGCGTCAGGCTTGAGGTGCGGATGTCGCTTTCTCGGTGGAAGGTGCGCGGAGAAAGCGCATGGCCGCTTCCGAACGTCACCTACACGCCGTTGTACCTCAACGGCGCTGACGGCACGTTCGAATCGCGACTTCCGAGGGAGACACATCAAGCCCGATACGCAACAAGAAAAGGAGAATCGCCCGATCGGGCGAGCTTCACGCATCGCTTTGCGGCGGAAACGGAACTCACCGGCACGATGAGTCTGAAGTTGTGGGTGTCAACGAGCGCGGGGACGGATTTAGATCTCTTCGTGAAGCTGCGCAAGTTCGATGCAGTCGGCGGCGAGATGTATTTCTACGGTTACAACGGCTTCGCAAAAGACGGCGTTGCGAAAGGTTGGCTGCGCGTATCCCATCGCGCGACCGATCCGCGGCTCAGCCGACCGGGAATGCCGTGGCATTCCCACCTCAAGGCCGATCCGGTGCAACCGAATGAAATCGTTCCCGTCGAAATCGAGATTCTCGCGTCAAGCACACTTTTCGAAGCGGGATCCACCTTGCGCATTGACGTTCTCGGCCGCGACGCCGACCGCTATCCGGCATTCCGGCATAGGCCGACCGTGAATAAGGGGTGGCATTCAATCCATACCGGCGCGACGTACGACTCGCATCTCTTGATACCCGTGGCGGGCGGGTGAGCGTTCATCACCGATGTAATACTTCGACAATGCCTACACGTTGGACTATCGCTCTGATGGTCGTTGCTCTTACCGTTGCTTCGACTGCCGCGTGTTCGCGCCAGTCTTCAACGGCGCAGCAGTCCGCGCAACCAACCGCGTCGTCCGCGAGTGCGACGGGTGCGACCGAAAGCCCGTCGGCGTCTGCGGAGCCGACCGCATCGCCGGGCGAAGTTTCGCCGGCCCCGGGTGAATCGCCGCCGACATCGCCACCGCCGTCCCCGTCGCCGACCGTTCCAGCCGAACCGACCGGATTGGCGCACGGCTGGGATTCCATGACAGAGCGGACCGTCAGCGGCCCAGAAGCCGAGCTCCTCGTGAGAACCGGCGACATCAACAATCTCGGTTACGGATGGCCGCCGAACTTCACCCCGTTCTCTGGCGACTCGACGCCGCCCCATCCATACCCGTGCACGCCGCGCCCCGGCGCGCCGGCCGGCACGGATCGCATCATGCTCGGCTCGGGCGTCACAGGCGCAGACATCAAGAACGGCGGAGGCGACGGTTACGCTGGCTGCAGCAAGCGGCCAGACAATTTGCCGCAACCGATCTCCATCTATGTCGGCGATCTGCCGCAGACGATCCATGCGGTGCTGTTCCAGATGTTCCTCGACGATTTCCAAGCACCAGTCTGGAAATCGCATTTTCAGGTCACGCTCAACGGCACACTTCTTCCGAACTTTGGCGACACGATCAACCAGATGGATCAAACCGGCCCGATCGGCAAGCTCGTCACGCTGCGTCTCCTTCCGGAATATTGGCCGCTTCTAAGGTCAGGGACGGTCAGTCTCTTGATCGACGATCCGACGACGCATAAGCTCGACGGCTACGCCGTTGATTTCGTCCGCATCCTCGTCAATCCGCGCCCGTTCCAATACATCGTGGCGATCCACTGCACGGTGACCGACGCCGACACGGGCAAACCGATCGCCGGCGCGTCGCTCGCTGCCGCGCAGATGAATGCATCGGCTGGGTCCGACGGAAAGGCCACCTTGCGCGGGATACCGGCGGGTCTGGTCTCGGTGAACGCGGACGCGATCGGATATGACAGCGCGGTGCAGCTGGTCGACCTAAAGGCAGGCTCCGTCGGCGAGGCGACGTTCGTGCTGCACCGCCATCGCGAAAACGTGAGTGCGGCGCAGCAGGCGCTGGACCTGAGCGGAACCGTCGCGATCTACGGAATCCATTTCGATACGGCGTCCGCCCGACTGCGCGCCGATAGCGCGAGCTCTCTCCAAACGATCCTACAATTGATCAAGAACCATCCGAAGGCGCACTGGATCATCTCCGGGCACACGGACAATCAGGGAAGCGCAGCCTACAATCTGAACCTTTCCGATGAACGCGCGCAGTCGGTGGTCGCCTGGCTCGTGCAGCACGGCGTCGCCAAAGAAGTTCTGGTCGCGAAGGGCTACGGCTTGACGCGTCCGGTGGCGGACAACTCAACGGAAGGCGGCCGTGCGCTGAACCGCCGCGTCGAGGTCACCATCATCAAGTAATCGAGCGTACGCCCTACATCGCTCAGTGGTAGAAATACGGATCGAGAACGCTGACTTCGGAAATACTGTCAACCGGCAGCCCGTTGCGCTCGGCCGCTTTGCGGATGGAGTCTTCGCTCGGACCATCGTAGATGCAGTACGTCTTTGTATGATCTTTTGAAACGTACGAATGAACCCACGTCACGCCGACGCCTCCATTTTTGTCGACGACGGAAAGGCAAGCGTTGGCCCCTTCGTTTGTGGTAGGAATAGATAGTCCGTCTTTAAACGTGCGTTCCACCATGTATCGAGGCATAGCGTTCCTCCAACGGTTCTAGCAAAACAAGCAGCGACTGCGGCCACTTTTAGCATGCGTATCGTGACGCCTGCGGCCTCGACCTTCGGCGCCGGCTAGGGCTCCGACGACGAGCAGCCGAAGGCCGCCATTCTCGAACGGCACGGAGAAAAAACGTGGATTCTGACAGCTTGCGCGCGTTACAGGCGCCGATCAAAGACCGCTACCGAGCCGAACCCGCCGCCGCGCTCATCACGTTGCGGGCACACGGACGCGTGGACGATCCCGACGGACTCAGCTGTAGCGTTGAGACCGGGCGCGCGCTCGTGAAGGCCGGTCTGCACCCGGCAACAGGTGGTGACGGAACTCTCGCTTGTTCGGGCGACATTTTGCTTCAGGCGCTCGTCGCCTGCGCGGGCGTCACGCTGCGCTCCGTCGCAACGGCGAAAAACATTCGCCTGCGCGGCGGCACCGTATCGGCGGAGGGCGACCTAGATTTCCGCGGGACCTTGGGCGTGGACCGAGACGCGCCGGTCGGGTTCAAGAACATCCGGCTTCGTTTCGACCTTGATTCCGATGCGACAGCTGAAGAACTTGCGGCGCTGCAAAAACTGACGGAGCGCTATTGTGTCGTCTATCAGACACTTGCAAGCGGGCTCAAACCAGAAGTCATTTTCCATGCGCAGCCGTCCGCCCCAAGGGAGATCGTCTGACGAGTTCTCGTTTCGTTCGCACAATCCGCGTCGTGGCGGCGGCTGCATCGGTTTTTGCGCACTATTTTGCAGAAATCAAGGCACCCAGATCACCGCATGCCACGATCCCGTGGTTGTCGAGTACGCCGAGCCGACAACATCGCCGGCAATGTCGATCGCATAGGCCTCGGAACTCGTGAACGCTGTCGGCAAGAACTGCTGAAGGTCGACCGCGGACTTTGCGGTTCCTTTCCAGAGCAGTGCGTGAATCGCACCGGTGCCGCTATAGTGTCCGTATCCGACTTGCACGTATCCATGGGCGGCGCGCGCGCACGAATCGGTAAACCCCTGCGGGTGAAGGTCTTTCATGCTCGCGGCGGTGCC
This sequence comes from Candidatus Eremiobacteraceae bacterium, assembly GCA_035295225.1. Lineage (NCBI taxonomy): Bacteria > Bacillati > Vulcanimicrobiota > Vulcanimicrobiia > Candidatus Eremiobacterales > Candidatus Eremiobacteraceae > Candidatus Eremiobacteraceae bacterium. The sequence continues at coordinate 19,778 of DATGJI010000058.1, forward strand.
GTGCCAGAGAAGCGCGTGGAGAGCTGTCATTCCGACGAGCGTGCCGCAGCCGACCTCGCTCCGGTTTCCCAACCCGGTTGCATAGGCGCTCGATAGCGTCGACGGTGTGAGGTCCACGGCGCTGGCGGCGGTGCCGCTCCAAAGCACGGCATGGTTGGAATTCGTGGTCGTCGAGAAGGCGTAGCCCGCTTCCTCGGTGCCGCGCACGACGTAGGCTTCGGAATACGAGGCACCGGTGGGATTTAGATCGACGGGCGTATTCAACTGCCCGAGCTTCCATAACAGCGCGTGAAGCGGCGATCCGCCTGATCCGGCGATAAACGTGCCGTTGGTGTCGTAGGCGTTCGATCCCGGCGAACAGCTTCCGCAACTGCCGTTCGGGTTGAGGTCGGTGAAGACGTGCTTCGAACCCTGCCACAACGCGGCGTGGGGAAATCCGAAGTAGCCGCCGTTGTTTGTGATCAGGGTCCCCACGATCAGCGAGCCGCCTGCACCATACGCCCAACCTTCGGCATAAAACTGAGGCAAGAGCACGATCGGATGCGAGCCGGGTCCCGACCACGCGAGCGGATAGTAGATCTTGGACGAACACGCCTTGCCGCACGAGATCGTGTGATCGAAGTACGAACCGGCTTGCGCAGTGGGACTTTCGCCGTAGCCGTACGCATCTTTGCCGTTTGGTCCGGCGCCGAGATCCACATACGTATAAGTCGTCGCTGTTGGGAGAGCTGCACCGCTCGGCGCTGTGCATGCCAGTGTGGCGGCGATAAGCGGCAAGAGGACGTGCGTCGTTTTCATCGCTTCTCCAAAATGGTCGGCGTGCATCGCGTCAACGTAATAGTTGCTCGCTCGCTTCGCACGAGCGCGTGCCCGACCTGCTCGTTCCGAATCACATATGGAGAAGCAAACCGATTGTGCCGTTAAGCCGGGGCGCCGTCTGCTTTTCGCCGAAACCGAGCGGCATGTCGAAGAACGGCGGCGTGGTCGGCGTATCGGATCACGGCGGTTGGGCAGTCCTCGTGACCGTGGCGCGCGACGGGACGCTGCTCGATCGCCGCCGCGTGGAGCTCGTGGACGACGACCTGCCCGCGATTCCCCATCATCACGAGGGCCAGCTGCTGCCGCCTGATGAGGCGGTCGCGCTCGTCGAACGCGTGCGCGCGTCGGCGGAGAAGCACGCAGCGCTCGCATTGGACGCAGTCAGCGCGGCCGTGCCGCGGATCTTGGGCATCGCCCTTCGTGATTGTCCAGAACTCCCGGCTACGATTTCCGAACGAATTGCGGACTACCGCGCACGAAACGTCGCCGACTGGGTGATGTATCGCAGGGCGCTCGCCGGCGCTGCAGAGGCGCGCGGCTGGCCGGTCCGCTGGTTCGATGCCAAGAAGGTGTTGGCCGCGGCCGGCAAGGCGTTGCGCGTCGCGGATTTCGACGCATACTTTCTCAAACTCCGGCGGGCCGTCGGACCGCCCTGGAACAAAGATCACAAGATCGCGATGGCCGCCGCCGTGGTCACGAGCACCGACGGTTCCGAGGACATGAGGCGCAAAGACAACGAATGAATCGTCTTCGTCGCTGGTATCCTCTAGGAGTTATTCCGGAATGAAACGGACGATTTTGGTCGCGTCCGCGATTGCGTTTCTCGCCGCAGGGTGTGGGCACGGTACAGCCGTCTTGCCGAGCGCCGGTGCTCGACCCTTGACTGCAAGCAGCTACCCCGCGATCGAGCCAGACGCCGGCGTCGTCGGGAAGAATTTCGTAGCGTCATATTTGAACCCAAACGTCTTCTATCAAGGACAAGGTGGACGGATCGTCACCGGTCCGGACGGCAACCTATACGTGTTAGGTTTTGGGAACGAAGATTTACTTCAAATCAGTGCGAGCGGCGTCCAGACCAATGCTTGGCCATTCGCTCTCTCCGACAATCGTTCGCTGAATTCCGGCATCGATAAGAAGCTCTGGTGGGGCGGGGGGAGCGCGGTCATTTCGATGACGACGACGGGAACCCAAAAGATTTTCGATTTGCCGGACAGCGGCCACGTGACCGCGCTGACCAAGGGCGCTGACGGGAACGAATGGTTTGCGCAGTCTTCACCGTCATCGGTTGGCTTCATCTCTTCGGCCGGAAAGATCACGGAGTACGCTTTGCCTGCGGGCGAAAATCCCGTTGCCCTCGCCGTCGGGGGAGACAAGAACGTCTGGTTCCTCGACAATGCGACGAACAGCTTCGCAAGAGTGACGCCGCAAGGCGCCGTCACCGAATTCCCGATTTCGAACTCGTGTCCAACCACAGTGAACTACGTCGACGCGACGATGGTGAAGGACAGCGGGGGTAACCTCTGGGCTACCGGCTCATGCGGCACCGGGCTCGATTTCTTCGAAGCAACCCCGAGCGGCGGCATCTTCACCTTCGGTGTAGCGGTCGATGCGAACCAGCTCGTGCTCGGTCCGGACAACGAGGTCTGGGGGACGAATAGCGCGCACACGCCCGACGTACTCTTACGATTTGACACGGTCAAGCACACCGAGACGACGGCCGTTCTTCCGCACAGCGCCCTTGCAGTTGGAGGGGTCACGCTCGGCCCGGACGGCGATATTTGGCTGACCATCTACGACGGGTCGACCGGCAAAGGGTACATAGAGGTCTACGACGAGACGCTCTACACGATCGGCGTCCGTCTGAACGGCGAACTCTCGTTCAACGATCCGCACTATGGTCTCGAGCTCGGTTACGCGATCGGCAGCACGACGCAAACGCAGACGATTTCCGTCAGCGCCGGAGAGTCCGTTCTCTTCCATAACTACGACACGATCCCGCATACAGCGTCGTTCTTGGGCGACGCCACGATGAACAGCGCCCCGTGGCCCACATCGTTCAGCGGAGGTAAGACCGCCTCGCCTGCCGGAGCGTCAATTGGGAGCCCCGGCTTTTCTACAGGCACCATCGCCGCGGGGTCGGACTCCCGCTACTACGAGTCGGGAAATCCGGGATTCTACATGATCGGCGACGGATACGACTATAACGCCGACAAGATGCGGACCGTCATCGTCGTCCACTAGAGAACGGAGCGGGCGCTCATCCCCGCCCGATCGGCGTCCATCAGAGGTGCTGCTTGAGCAATTTCGCAGCGACGGCGTCGGGCAAGTCCGCGAGTGCCTCATTTGCGGCGCGACTCAGCGTCTCGAGCGAGCGAAGCGCACCGATGATCGCCGCGTCGTCGCCGCTTTGCCTGACGCCGAGCAAGTCGAGCGCGATGCCGACGCCATGTGCGAGTTGCGCGATCGCACCCGACTCGTCCGGCGCATACGGCTCGCCGCTCGTTTTGGCACCGAGAATAAGCGCCCCGATCAGCCGGCCGCGCGCGAGCATGGGATAGGCGAATTCTCCCACGAGTGCAGACTCGACGAGTCGGAGATCGACCACTTCATGCGATGCCCGCATCGTCACGAGCGCGGCATCGTTCTCGCCGATCGCCCCATAGTGCCCGGCACCATCATCCAAAACGAACGAGACGACCGAGGCGTCCGCATGGCGCACGAGCATCTCGGTCGCGCGTTGTATGACGACGTCTCTGTCGGTGATGAAAGCGACTTCGCGCGCGAAGCGCTTCAGCGCGTCCTCGTCCTCGTGGCGCTTACGGAAGAAGACCCGATCGACGAAGCGGTCGACGCGGCCATGGATCTGATGCAGCGAGAGTCCGAGAGCGAGGGCGATCGCAGCGCTCACCGCGACGTTGGCGACGCGGCCCGCCGTGTTGAGCCACCCGGCGAGCGCCCATTCCGCGAGCGTGAACAATCCCACGACAAGGATCGAGACGGCCGTAAATACGGCGGCGCGGTTGAGCACAAAGCCGACGTCGAGCAACCGGCGGCTCAGCAACGCATACGCGAGACCGCAAGGGGCGACGACCCAGCTTAAGTTGAGGATCGTATAAAAGACCACGGAGTTCGACGTGAAGTACGACTGCACTGTCGCGATGCCGAAGACGTAGAGGACGGCGAGGGAACCGGTCGCCCACGCGACGCGCGAGCGTTCTTCGCCGCTCGCCGACCGAACGGCGAGGACCGCGCAAAGCAGCGCAAGCGCCGGCGGCCCGACGATGGCGAGGAAAAGCGGCAATGGTCTTGTCGCGAGCCAGGCGTGGATGTCGAGCGTGCCGGACCAAAGGCCTGCGATGCCGAGCGCACCGGCCGGACTCGGACCTCCCTGCGCAGCGCCGGTCCAGATAAGTGCGGACAACCCGGCAACGGCGAACGCGACGCCCGTGAATATCTTCCTCGCGAGTGAGACCGGACGGCCAAACAGGAGCGCGTAACCCGCAAACAGCGCGACGCCGGCACAGAACAGAAACTGGGCCACGACGTTGAGCGCCACGTCTAGAGCGATCCACGGCGTGAGAAAACCATTTATGGGGAACAGGTTCTCCCCGAGTTGGATGAGGATCAACGTGAGCGCGAGCAGACGAACTTCAAGGCTCTCCGGCCGACGCCACACGAGCAGTGCGGCGATGAAGAGACTGAATGCGGAGCCGATCCAAAACGCCCACGCGAGCCACCACTGCGTCTGCAGCCAGAACGCAGTCGTCGTGTACGGAACGGGCGTAAGAGTGACGACTCGCTCAACGCCGCCCCGTCGCAAGGCAAGCTGTATGGGCTTTCCGGCGAGCAGCTCATCGCGCTCGTAGTACCGAGCAGCGGGCGTCATGCGAAGGAGATCGACCTCGTCGCCGGGCTGAATGCCGCTGCGTTGGGTGACCGAGCCTGGCGTTATCGCATCGAACCGGTCGAGAAACGCAGCAATCGTCGGTGGATCGTAGACGGAGCCGCCGAACAAATCGCCGTCGAGATAGTACGTCGCCCAGGCACATTCGCTGATCGCGACGATCCCGACGACGCACAATGCAAGCAGGGCGCTGCGCCATAGACGCGCACGGTTCATACGGAGCGTTTGAGCGGACGCGGACGGGTGCCCTTTTGGTCGCGCGGATCCGGCGGTTCCGCATCCCCGGCGCACGCGCGCCGCACGACGGCTTGCTAGTATCCGCGCAGGGGGGCATGTGACATGTCTAAACGAGTACAGTTGCGGCTAGGCGTCGTCGTCGCCTTGCTGACAGGCGGAACGATCGGCATACTTTCCAGCGCGCCCGCGCGTGCGATGATCGAAGCGGCGATGACCTGCGGTTCAACCTCGCCGTGTTTGGAATGGGATAACTCGAAAGGCGGCGTCGGCGTGAAAGGCGTTTCGTCCGGCGGCGCCGGTCTCGAAGGCCTCACGAAGTTCAACAGCACCGGCAAATCCGCGGGCAAAGCGGGTGTGGTCGGTCAGGACACGAGCACGAGCGGCGCCCTCAACTCCGGCGTGAGCGGTGTTTCCGTCAACGGCTCGGGGGTAACCGGCACGTCGACCAATCTCAACGGCGTGCAAGGTTTCACCGCCTCGGGAGCAAGCGGCGTTTACGGACAAGATTCGGTAGCAGGCGGCTTCGGCGTTGCGGGCCGGAATACGGCATCGACGCACAACAGCAACAGCGCAGGTGTGCTCGCCGACGGCAGCACCGCGAGCGATGCGCTGCACGCTTTTTCGTACGGCCTTAGCGCTAATTCGATCTACGCATTCTCTCAGCACGGATCCTCGCTCGTCGCCAATCAGGGCGGCAACGATACGGCTCCCGAGCTGGCGCTTGAAGACACAAATCCGAGCAATTCCAACGACATCATCCACGCCGACGGACCGAATGGGCCTGTGCTGAGCATGTCGAGCGGCACGACGTGGTTCCACACCGATTTCGAGGTCAGTGCTCCCGAAGCTTCGGTATTCGAAGGCGCCGACTATCAGACGCCGGCGCTGAACGTGTACGGCGGAGGAACCAACACCAATTTCGCCGTGTTCACCGTTAACGACGTCAACGGCAACCAAGTTGCGGGCATCACGGACATCGGCACTCTCAGCATCGCCGGCCTTCTCTTTTCGAACGGTTCGTGCAGCAGCGGCTGCATCGTCGGCCGCCGGCAGGCACATGCGGTTCGCGAATATACGCCGACCGAGAGCGAACCGACCATAGAGGATAACGGTGAGGCGGCCCTCGTCGACGGCGTCGCGCAGGTGGCGCTTGATCCTCGATTCGCAAATGTTATCGATCGGAGCGCGCCATACATCGTCACCGTGACGCCTGAAGGCGACTGTCGCGGACTGTACGTGACGCAGCGTTCGGCGCGCGGCTTCGTGGTGCGTGAGCTGCAAGGCGGACACTCGAGCGTCGGCTTTGGGTTTCGGATTGTCGCACATCGCTTCGGGGTGAGCGCGGCGCGCTTGCCGATGATCGATGTGCAGATGAACGGACGAGCACACCGCCTTACGACACACGTCTTGGGTGGCCGGTCATGAAGTCGGTAACTCGAATCGGCCTTGGCGCGGCGTTTGCAGTCGGTGCGCTCATCGGGGCCGTGACGATCGGTCCCGCGCGAGCGACCATCGAAGCGGCGATGAACTGCGCATCGTTCGGACCTTGCTTGGAATGGGATAACTCGAAAGGCGGCGTCGGCGTGAAAGGCGTTTCGTCCGGCGGCGCCGGTCTCGAAGGCTTCACGAAGTTCAACAGCACCGGGAAGTCCGCGGGTAAAGCGGGTGTGGTCGGTCAGGACACGAGCACGAGCGGCGCGCTCAACTCCGGCGTGAGCGGTCTGTCGGTCAACGGCGCGGGTGTGACCGGCACTTCGACCAACCTCAACGGCGTGCAAGGCTTCAGCGCCTCGGGAGCAAGCGGCGTTTACGGACAAAATTCAGTGGCGGGCGGTTTCGGCGTCGCCGGCCGGAACACGTCCTCCACCCACAACAGCAACAGCGCGGGAGTGCTCGCCGACGGAAGCACAGCGAGCGACGCATTACATGCGTTCGCATATGGTTCAAACGCAAACGCCGTGTATGCATTTGCCCAACACGGCACCGCCCTGTTCGCGAATCAAGGGCCGAACGCGAGTGCCCCCGAGGTATTCGTCCAAGGCGGTTCCGGCAGTCTCAACGACATGATCGAAGCGGTGGACGCGAGCGGCTCGGACATCTTCGCGGTCACGTCACAAGACGGCACGCTCGTGACCTCGGGATTCGATGCGGAGAGCGGCTGTTGTAAGCCCGCGGGCGAGTTCACGTCGTCGGGCTCGAATCCAGTCGTCTGGATGTTCGCCGGCGAGGCGAACACGTCCGACTATGTCATGTCCGCATTCGACGCGAACGACGCGATGCTCATGAACCTCGACGACAGCGGGAATCTCAAAATCTCCGGTCTGCTCACGACCGCGGGGGCGTGTCATTCGGGATGCGTGGTCGGTGGAAAACGGACGCGTTCGGTGTCGGAATATTCGGCTCTCGAAAGCGAGCCGACGGTCGAGGATACGGGCGACGCGGTGCTCATGGACGGCATCGCGCAAGTCGCGCTCGATCCGTCGTTCTCGAACGTGATCGATACGAACGCCGGCTATCGGGTGTTCGTCACGCCCGATGGTGATTGCCGCGGCCTGTACGTTGCATCGCGCTCGCCCGGCGGTTTCATCGTACGCGAGCTCCAAGGCGGCCGCTCGAACGTGCCATTCGAATACCGGATCGTCGCAAAGCGCTTCGGTGTCGCTGCGCAACGGCTGCCGATGGTCACGGCGGCGCGCGCCGTCCGCTCGCGGCATGCGAGGACGATGCGGCCTCACTGAACAGCTTCCTTTGACGTCACCCCAAGCTCAAGTCGGGCGGGTTGCTGCGCGAAACCGCCCAGAGGAATTCCATGAGTGAACCTGCGGGCCGCGGCAGCCGCGCCGATCGCGCAAACGCAGTGACGAAAGCATCCTGCGTCGCGTGCGGCGCAAACTCAACGAGTCGTCGCAGCAATGTGTGGAGATTACCTTCGGTTTGGAGAGAACATTCTGCGCCTAACGTGTTTCGAAAATTGAACGAATCCGCGATGAGATAACAGATCTCGATGACGCCGGTCGCACGAAACGCGAGCGCGAAACTCGACGACTCGGTCGTTTCTTCATCGTAAGTGTGCCGAAAGAGCTCCTGGGTTGAATATGATCCGAATCTGGCCATTCGTGCCGACAGCAACGTGATCAGAGGAGGCAGCTTTCGAACGAGTCGAACGGTTTCGCGACAAATTCGAGCGCCATGCAGCGATCGAATGTCCGCACCCGTAACGACTCTGTCCGAATTGTCGTCGAGCGAGATACGGCACACTCCGGCGCACGCAGTAAAGTCCATTCTTATGATGCGCGCATGAGGCGGCAAGTTCAGCGTTGCTAGCATAACATCGTCGCGTTGCGGGGTCACGATGAAGCCGCATTCGCTGGCATCCAGAGTCTTTCATGGCGCGTCGCGGCGGGGATGGTGGCATTTAGGAGACGGAGGCGATCGCGTTGAACGAGCGTCGCGTGATCGTTCATCTTGTCGACGGGACGTACGAGCTCTTTCGTCATTTTTACGGCCTGCGACGATTCACCAAAGGCAAGGACCGCCCGTTCGGCGGGGTCGTCGGGGTGCTCAACACGGCATTGCAGATGATCGAAAACGGCGCCACGCATATAGGCGTCGGGACCGATCACGTCATCGAATCATTTCGAAACAAGCTCTGGAGCGGTTACAAGACGGGCGACGGCGTCGAACACGCGCTGCGCGCGCAATTCGAGCCGCTCGAAGACGGTCTCGCGGCGATGGGCGTGGCTGTTTGGCCGATGATCGAGCTCGAGGCCGACGACGCGCTCGCTTCTGCGGCGACCATCGCCGCCAAGGATCGTCGCGTAAAGCAGATCCGCATCTGGACGCCCGACAAGGACCTCGCGCAGTGCGTGCGCGGCGACCGCGTCGTCCAAATGTATGACCGAAAAACCAATGCCGTTCGCAATGCCGACGGCGTTGTGGCAAAATTCGGCGTACCGCCCACGCTGATCCCCGATTACCTTGCGCTTGTCGGGGACAGCGCGGACGGTTATCCGGGCATCGCCGGCATCGGGCCGAGGGGCGCGGCGGGCCTCCTCAACCGATACGGCAAGCTCGAACGCTTTCCGCGGAACGCGCTCGGCGATCGCCGCGAGCTTGCGCTGCTTTTCAAAAAACTGGCGACGCTTAGAACCGATGCCAAGCTGTTCCGTAAGATCGACGCCCTGGAGTGGCATCGTCCGACAAAGAACTTCGACGCCTTTTGCGATCGCATCGCCGCACCCAATCTCTTGACCCGCGCGACGAAGCTGGCCGCAAGCGGGAAGCCGCGCAATCGCTTACCGAAGGTCTAGCTTACGAGCTATGCGCTCGCCTCACGGCGAAACAGGCGCTATCCGGGCGAGCGATCCGTCGGACCAGTGAGACACCGGAATGGCGATCGTCACCGGCTCGTACCGGCGAAAATAAGCGATGTCCGATGGCCCGAAGATCGGCGACCCCTTAAAGCCTGCGGCCCACGTGCTCATTTGGTCGTACGCGATGAACGGCATGACGTGTGGATGCCACGGCCCGTCCGCACCGAGCAGGTAGCCGTATTTCGACAACATGAGCGCAAACGACCCGGGAGCGGGGTCGGTGAATTGGTGGTCGTCGTAGGCGGCTTTACACTTCGCGGCGATCTCTTCGCGCGTGGCACCTGCGATCGCCCAGTTCGTCCGCGCGAGGTACTGCGGGAGCACACTTTGCACGGCCGGCGGATTGAGACACGCTGGACCGAGACCGCGCGGGTTCCAAAATTCGGGATCGTCAAGACCGGCCGACCACGGCCGCCCGACAAAACAAACCCAGCCGTTCGTGCCTTTGGCAGCGACAACGTAGCCTTTGGGCGTCAGCACGAGATACTCGGCATCGTCGGAGACGGACGCCGGCGCCGCGGTGCGAGCCAAGGCGATTTCGGCCGCCGCGCTCGACATCAAATACTTCGCGAGCGGCGCCATCGCGGGATACGTGTCCGCCTGCGCTGCTTGGCTATTCGCGACGGCGCACGACGCAAGCAACGAAGCAAGAGCAAGAGACGCGAGGTTCTTCATGGGGCCTCCTCAGTAATCTACGCCATAATGACCTTGGATGCGGCCGCCGGCGCGGGTTTGCGGTGGGTCGCCTCGAAGCGGTCGCTAATCCTAGTCTCGCATCGCGCAGCCGCCCGCGGCGAGTCCGCTGCCTGCGCGGTTATGGGCGTTGACTGCATGGAACTATTCACGTGCGTCGCCGCCGGTTAAGATAGCATCGAAATGCTCGAACGAAACGCCGGTTTGCGGCTTGCTCCCAAGGTATGGATCCCCATCGCCTGGCTGGCTTTCGCCCTCGCCGATGCAGCGAAGACGGTCGGCTCTATGCACGCGGAAGGTATGCATCACTACTGGGTGACGCTCTACGCGGTCGAAGTCCTGTCTTGGTTGCCCTGGGCGTTCGCCCTACCGTTGATCGTGTGGCTTTCCGACCGCCTACACGATGTCAAGCCTGTGCTCGCGTGGACCGGACACGTCATAGCGGCGGCGTTGATCGGACTCGCTTACACCGTGTGGTCCGATCAACTGACACTCCGCTTTCAACCGTTCGCTCCGCAATTCGCGCATTGGACCCCGACATGGCCGGCCGATTTCTACGACAACTTGATGCTGACGCTCGTGCTTTATGCGTTAGCGCTCCTCGGTCATTGGCTGATCGAGTCGCGCGCGAAGGTCTCTGCGCGCGAAACCGAGGTCGCGCAGTTGAACGAGCAGCTCGCGCAAGCGCGCCTCCTTGCATTGCGCAGTCAGGTCGAGCCGCACTTTCTTTTCAACTCGCTCAACGCGCTGGCCGGGCTGATTCGAGAAGGGCGAGCCGATGCGGCCGTTCAGACGGTGGTGCAGCTGAGCGACTTCTTGCGACGAACACTCTCGGCCGCGAGCCGGCAGGAAGTTCCGCTCGCCGACGAGGTTGAATTCGCTCGACGCTACCTCACGATCCAGCAGACGCGCTTCGCCGACCGGCTGCGGCTCGACTTCGACGTGCAAGATGGGCTGCAGAACGCTGCGGTGCCCAATCTGATCCTGCAACCGCTCGTGGAAAACGCGGTCAAGCACGGGATTGCCAAACGCACGGAGGGCGGTTCCGTACGAGTCGCGGCATCCGCCTCGGGAGAATCGCTCGACCTGTATGTCGCAAACGACGGCCCGAGCCTGCCCGACGATTGGAATCAGCGCGAACGGAGCATCGGCATCGCCAACGTCTGCCGGCGTCTTCACAGTCTCTACGGCGACGCGTCGAGCTTTGACATCCGCAATCGCAATGGCGGCGGTGTGGAGATCGCTATCCGGATTCCGCTCCGCGTGATCGGCAGCGCTGAAGGGCGCACGTGAGCCAGGCGATGTTTCGCGCGCTCGTCGTCGACGACGAACCGCTCTCGCGCAGCAGCGTCGTCGCAGAATTGCGCGTCGATCCTGATGTGGCGCTGGCCGGCGAGTGCGGCTCCGGCGCACAGGCGCTGGCCGACATCCGCCGGCTGCGCCCTGACCTCGTCTTTCTCGACGTCGAGATGCCCGAATGTGGCGGGTTCGATGTCCTCGAAATGCTCGGGACCGAGGTTCCGCCGGCTGTCGTCTTTGTGACCGCGTATGACCAGTACGCGATCCAAGCCTTCGCGGTCGGCGCATTGGATTATCTGCTCAAACCTTTCGACGCCGCGCGTTTCACGATCGCGCTGAAGCGCGCGAAGGACCGGATCACTGCTTACCGCGCTGTGCCGCGCGCGGCACAACGGCTCGCGATCAAGAGCATCGGCGGGGTCATTTTTGTGAATATCGCGGACATCGATTGGATCGAAGCATGTGACTATTACTCCCGTCTGCACGTCGGGGGAAAGACGCACCTCATCCGGCGCAGCATGGCAGACCTGGAAAGGGACTTGCTTCCCTATGCGTTCCGCCGCGTCCATCGTTCGACCATCGTGAACATCGAGCGAGTGCGCGCTTTGGCGCTGAACGACGCAGGCGAGTACGACGTGCATCTGCACGACGGCTCGGAGCATCGCGTGAGCCGCAGTCATCGGCGCGAGCTCCAGGCAGCCCTCGAACAAGGAGAGTAGCGCACGACGGCGCTCCGCCACGATCACGAACCTTTGCCGGCGCCGATGTAACGTATGAGTTTGACGTACAACGCGGGGACTGTCGATAGGCGGCTCGGATCTCCGTAGACCACGTACAGCTCGTTCGGGCCGCGAAAGAAATGGAATGCGGCGGAGAGGTTCGTCGCGTCGTCCGTCGCCGTGCATCCCGGGTTCGTCGGATAGAAGACGTTGACGCTCCCCCGGCACACGGAGGGCGTGAACGCGCTTGCCGGACCGATCGGCGCAAAGGCATACGGCTGCGTCGTCCCTAGAATCCGGCGCGCGCCGAGATCCACGGAGAGCGACCGGTTGAATTGGAAGTTGAGGCTCGCGCGGTCGAGCCACTGCTTTGTGCTCGGTTCATCCGAGAGTGCCGACACGTAGCTCGTGTCGTCCGCTTCCAATACAAGCGTCGTCCGCTTGCCGAGCGGCAACGCAAACGATCTCGACCACGAGTCCAAGCGACCGTGATAGTATTCGCCGGTCAAATACATGATCGTGGACGGGTTGGATGTGTTCGCCGCATATTGCGCCATGAAACCGCCGGCGTTATACGGCAAGAACTCTTGCGAGCATGTGGACGGCGACTGAGGAACGCACGTTTGCAGCGAAGAGATGCCCTGCATACCCGTCAGCGTTATCAGGTCCTTGAAGTCGATGCGCGCGCTATCAGAGAAATCAGACTGATTCACGGTGCCGCCCGGCGCATGAAAGCGATCCGCACTAACCGAGAACGCGACGTCGAGCACGCGAGCCGTCTGCGAGAAGTTGACTTGCTTGCTCGCAACGCTCGTGTAGCCGGCAATGCCGGGCTCCCCGGGCGGCTGGTTTGCATAGCCGTCGGCGGGGAAGAACTGCGAACCCATCTTCTGCAGCGCGACGGCCGCCAACCCAGTCGAGGTCTGGTAGTATTCGCCGAAGTCGGCGTACCCGGCTTGGCCCGGCGCGGTGACGGACGTTCCGCTCTCCGATGCGACGTTGGCGAACGACGTGAAGTGGCTGTGCGGGTTGAAGAGCGAGATACTTTCTTCGCCGACGAGATCGCGGAAGCCCGTGTCGGTCGCGTCGACGCCGACGCGTTGCGCGCCGACGGTCAGTTCCTGGTGCGCGTCGCTCGCAAAGAGCGCGAGTGCGTTGTCGTGCCGGTCTTCGCCGATAGCATCGAAGGTGCCGAACGACAGCGTTCCTTGGCGCCCTTCGGCGCCGAAGCCGTCGCTGAAAGTCGGGATCACCGGCGTATAGAGCACCGTCATGGGGGCGTTGATATCGGCCTGCTGTCCGAAATTCGATGCGGCTTGTGTGAAGAAGGGTCGGACTTCAGAGAAGCGTCGCGCGAACTCCGTGGGCGAGATGGATTGCTGGTCGATCTCGACGTTTGAGAAGTCCGGATGCGCGGTGCCGAAAAGCGAGGACGATCCCGTGACGGGAATCGAGACGTCGGCGCCGACGTGCGATGTGGAGCCGCCGGCCGCGGCCGACGCGACTTCGCCCAAACCGTACAATTGCAATCGCGGATGAAGAGCCGGCGCTTGCGCCTCTTCGATACCGGCGACGTGCCCGGCGTAACGCGCGTCCATGGGATTGGCCTGCTCGGAGTTGAGCTCCCAGACGTAATTACTGTTGGAAGCGACGACAATGCGATGGAACTGCATGCGCCACGAGGCGTTCTTCTGCACGTGCATTGCACTCAATGGTATCTTCAGGATCGCGATGTAGCCGTCACTCGTCCGGTGACCGAACGCAAACCACGTCGGCGCGTAGGCGGAGTTCTCGCTCGAAGATTGATCCCGAGCACCGAAGGGGTTCGTCGCGAACCAATAGGCGAAACCGTTCAACCCATTCGGCCAAATATGGACCATGACGGCGTCGCCGTTGAGCACGCCGGTGCCGTCGGTCAACTGCGTCACGGTCATCGGTTCGCGTTGCTTGGCCTCAAAGGCGACGTAGAGCGCGCTGCCGTAGCGCCCAATGCGCACGGTCGTGTCCTCCGGCGCGGGCTTGTGATATGTCGCCTCGTAGGTGAGGTGAACCGCCGCCGCCGAACTCCACGCGCCGTCGAGCGCCGCATCGAGGGGCGGCTCAGTCGGGAGCAAAGGCACCGTCACCGTGGGAGCGGCGTCGGACTCGGCACCAGCGAACGCGACGAACGGAACGCACGCAAGAATCATGAGTACCGCCGAGGCAAGTGCCGTGCGAAAACAAACCATCATGCATACTAGTCTCGCATTGCGCACCGGCGCGCCGCGAGTCCCCTCCCTGCACGGTTCCAGGCGTTTACTGCACAGCGCCGGTAGAGCGGCGTACCCGTATCTTTTTGATGGCCGCAATCGTCTTCATGACAGTACCGACGCTTTCAAAAGGGGATGACAAATGACCGACCGGTTACTGGACGCACCTCCTGTCGTATCGCCTGAGGAGTGGGAAGTCGCCCGCCAGCAGCTGCTGGTAAAGGAAAAAGCTTCCACCCGCTCACGCGACGCGCTCGCCGCGGAGCGGCGGCGGATGCCGTGGATGAAGGTCGAGAAAAACTATGCGTTCGACTCACCCAAAGGCAAGGTTGGACTACTCGACTTGTTCGAAGGACGCCGCCAACTGGTGATCTATCGGGCGTTTTTCGAACCCGGCGTGTACGGCTGGCCTGAGCACGCCTGTCGCGGCTGCTCGTTGATGGCCGATCAGGTCGCGCACGTCTCGCACCTTCACGCGCGAGGCACGAGCTTCGCGTACGCTTCGCGCGCTCCGCAAGCCGACATCGATCGCTTGAAAGTGCGGATGGGCTGGGCCATGCCGTGGTATACGATCACCGACGGTTTCGACGCCGACTTCGGCGTTGACGAATGGCACGGCACCAACGTCTTCTTCCGCGACGGCGAGAACGTGTATCGGACGTACTTCCTCAACAATCGCGGAGACGAGGCTCTGGGAAGCACGTGGGCCTACCTCGACATCACGCCGCTCGGGCGTCAAGAGAACTGGGAAGATTCACCGCCGGGTTATCCGCAGACCGAGCCTTACAAATGGTGGAATTGGCACGACTCGTATGGAGCGGAGCAAGACGGCAAGTGGAGCGACGTCGTGGATGCCGCGCAGGAGACGCTGACGTGATCGTGCTCGCGCACATCGGGGCGGTGCCGGTGGAAGAGATGTTGGCTCCGCTTGCGAGCGGAGCCGGCGCGGGAACGGTGATATGGCTCGCCGCCTTGCTAAGGAGGGCTTTGCGAAGGCGTCGCTGAGAGGTGACGCACTAAGCCGGTCATGCCGTACCGGTCGCGAGTCCTAGACATCCCCTCGAAGCAGTAATACGCCGGCCGCAGCATACCAAATCACTTGCGGAGCGAGCGATCCGATAAGCGATTGCGGAGTGAGATTGTTGGTAAAGGCGATTATCGACGCGGTCGAGATTCCCGCGATCAAGCCGTAGACCGCGACGGCCCGGACCCAGCCCGGTCCACGCAATAAGTCTAGAGACCAGAACAACGCCGCAGTGCCGCCCGCAACGAGGCCGAACTTCGTCACGATCTGGATGAACAGCGCTCCTTCGCGCAGCATGCCGAGCGCATCGCTGAGATCGTTGCCCTTGGCCGGAAGATAGAGCGCTGCGATCGCCGGCGTGAGGAATCCGTCTATGAGCGCCGCAATCACCAAGGCGAATCCCCACGCGCCGAACGCGATCGACGCCGCAAGCACCGCCTGTTGATCGATTCCGCGACGGATTGTGAAGACCGACATGGCGAACGACACCGCAAAGATCAACAGCAGTAGCACGCCATGAACGCCCTCATCTTGAGGCGCGAGCGCCGAGATCCTGCGCATGAGATCGGCGGCCGGGGCGGTTCCCGCGACCGGGTGTAGCGCCAGCGCCCCAAGAATCAGCGCCGAGCTGACAAGAAGAATGACGCCGGCGAGTTTCCCCGACGGACGCGGAGGGGGCTGCGTTATTGCCATACGGGTGACAGGATAACACGATGAAGCGCACTTCCAATGGACAGACGAGGCGACATGTCCGTAACGATCGCGTCCGCGTCAGCGTGCTCGAGGAGTTCGCAAAGGTCGTCGTCAGTATTCCGTATCCAGAGCTATCCGTGAAGCGCATCGCACGAGCGGCGCGGGTGGGCCGGTCGAGCTTCTACGAGCATTTCGAAGCCAAAGACGATCTGCTGCGCCAGAGTCTCGCGCCGTTGCTGCGAATACTTGCGCTGGCCGGCTGCGGGCGCGGAAACCTCGCTCAAACGCAAGCGGTGCTGGAGCATTTTCAGGAGCATCGCGAGCGCGCGCTGGCGATATTTGCGATTGAAGCGCACGACGCGGTGTTGTGCGCTCTCGCAGACCTGCTCGAGGAAGAGCTCGAAAGATCGCAGGTTGCCCCGTTACAGACGCTGCGGCTGCGAGCGATCCATATCGCCGGCGGGCAGCTAACGGCGATCACCGATTGGCTGCGCGACGATCGCGGAGTAAAAGCGGCGGCGCTCGCGCAGATAATTTCTTTGGTTTCAGGATGACAGCGGAGAGACCCGTATCCTTTCAGCGGACATAATCGTCTTCATAACAGCACCGAGCTGTTCGAAGGGGATAAAATGACCGATGAAGTCGGCGTGGCGATCGTCGGTGGCTTGCGAGGGGATCTCGCCGAGGGAGTCGCCGCGATCGGGGTGACCGGTGAAGGCGTCGAGCCGTTGGGGTGAAGATGGAAGATCAGACGCGCGCGCTGTTGCCGGCGATGATGGAGGCGCGCGACCAATTCATGGAGCTCGTCGAAGAAATTCGCCCGGAACTCCATCGGTACTCCGCGCGCATGACCGGGTCGATCTTCGATGGCGAAGACGTCGTTCAAGAGACTTTGGCAAAAGCGTATTACGCTCTTGGCCAGATGGTGCAGCCGCCTAACCTCAGACCCTGGCTCTTCCGGATCGCACATAACACGGCTATGGATTTTATCAAACGCTACGAACGCCAACACGTGGATTCCGTTGCGGACGTCCCAGACCGCGCAGCGCTCGAAGAATCCAGCGTTGATCCTGCACTTGTGGAAGCGGCGCTGACGGTTTTTGCAGACCTGCCGCCGACGCAGCGCAGTGCCGCGATCCTCAAAGATGTGCTCGGACAATCGCTCGAGGAAACCGCGAACACGATGGGAACGACCGTCGGTGCGGTCAAGGCCGCGTTGTCGAGGGCGCGTGCGAATATCGCAAGGACGCCGCGCGCGCGTCTTGCTGAAGCGACGCAATCCGTCACTGCCGAAACGCGGATGACGTTGCGGCGCTACGCCGATCTCTTCAACGCCCACGACTGGGACGCGCTGCGGCAGCTGCTCGCAGCGGAATCGCGCCTCGAGGTGGTTTCGCGCGTGCAGCATCCACGTGCGGTGGACGCGGGATACTACGATCGCTATGCTGGGTACACGAAGACCGAAGACCTCCGCGCGGAAGCGGGCTTCGTGGACGGCGTTCCGGTGATCGCGATCTTCAGTCCGCCATCGCGCCGAGATCCTTCGTACTTCGTCGTGCTCGGAATTAGCGCGGGCCGCGTCTCGCTCATCCGCGACTACCGCTACATCCCATACATCACGAACGACGCGCGTTACGCGGCATTCGGCGGCGCAGACGGTTAGCGAGCTAGGTTACCCCAGATTGTCGATGGCGCTGAACGACAAGAAGTAGATGATCATCACCCAGTAGATCAAGTACGAAATGACCGGCAAGAAGAACGCGAAGATGAGACCGACGACACGGATGTAGAGCGAGAATCGGATGCGGCTGTACGTGACGCGCGCAAGTTCTGGGGTCACGTCCACCGCGTACGCCCTGCTTTCGATGAGGTGGCGCACCATGAAAAAACCAAAGAGCGCTCCCGTCAGCAGCACGATGGAGTACAATACCGCGGCCGCCGGAAGCGTCGGATAGGCTCCCGCCACGTTTGTTGCGTATGGGATGAAGGCAGCCACAACAAGGAACCCGATGTTGAGCATGACCGTCGTGTGGTCGAGGACACGCACATTGTGGAACATGGCGCTGTGCAGCCGCCAGTAGTTCACGATGATGAAAAAGCTCAAGAGGAAGGCCAACAACCTCGGCCACTGTGAGGCAAGGCCGTGCGCGAGTGCTCCGCTGCTCGCATTGCCGAGCGCCGGGACCGTGAAGTTCAAAACGAGCAGCGTCGCCGAAATAGCGAAGATCCCGTCTGCGAACTGCTCGATCCGGCTGGGCGTCATGGAGATGACTACGAGGAGGCATAGCGGTAGACCCGCAGCGATAAAAAACCTGGCATCTGCGGGGCGGTTACGTTTTGTGCGCGCTACTCTAATCGAGGTACGCGGCGCCGCCGCACTTCCGTGATTCCGCTGCCGACACCAATTCGTATGAAGACGTGCGATGCGGAGACTGGCGGGCTAGATCGGGTCATAGCCGAAGGCTTTGCTCGCGTTGGACACTAACTGTCGGTGTACCGATTCCTCGGATTCGAGCACGTCTCTGGGCCTGCGCAAGTTCGACACCCGAATGTTCGGCAGGGCGCTTCTAGCGAAGCACTTCGTTTGATTTTTTCGGCGGGCCCGAACGCGACAGATTCTTCATGCGGCAGACATACCTCGTCGTTCGAACGTTGTCGGTGCTGGGAATCGCGACGACCCTCGCCGCCTGTTCGGGTTTCGGATATTCCGGGATAACGCCACGCGTGGCGATCCCCGATGTGCAAACGCGCCTGGAGCAAAGCGCTGCCGGCCCCCATGTTTTGCACGCTCACGTCTATGTTGCCAACGTTGGTTCCAACAATATCTCCGCCTACACTATCAACGCGACAAGCGGTGCGCTGACCAAAGTGGCGGGGTCGCCATTTGGTGCGGGCACCGCCCCCCTTAGTGTGGCGGTCGATCCTAAGGGCACGTTCGCTTACGTGGCCAACGATAGTTCCAACAATGTTTCCGCCTATACCATCAACGCGACCAGCGGTAAGCTCACGCCGGTGGCGGGATCGCCGTTTGCGGCCGGCCTCTTACCTTCTGGCGTGGCAGTCGATCCCAACGGGAAGTACGCCTATGTGACCAACAGTGCCGACAACGGCGGCGGAAACAGCGTTTGGGGCTATACCATCAACGCGTCTAGCGGCGCGCTGACACCGGTATCGGGTTCGCCGTGGGGTACGGACCAAGAGCCTTATGCTGTGGCGATCGATCCTAAGGGCAAGTTCGTTTTTGTTCCCAACTTTATCTCCGGCGATGTTTCCGCCTACATCATCAACGCGGCCACCGGCGGGCTGTTTTTCGTGGCAGGGTCGCCGTTCAAATCGGGCGGCGATCCCACCGCCGTGGCAGTCGAGCCTAAGAACAAATTTGTCTATGTGGCGAACTTCGGATCCAATAATGTCTCCGCCTATTCTCTCAACGCGACCAGCGGTAAGCTAACGCCCGTGGCTGGCTCGCCGTTTGGGGCGGGCAGCAATCCCTACGGCGTGGCAATCACTTCTACGCGCAAATTCGCCTATGTGGCAAACTACGGTTCCAACAATGTTTCCGCCTACTCTCTCAACGCGACCAGCGGTAAGCTCACGCCGGTGGCGGGGTCCCCGTTCGGGGCTGGCAGCCAGCCCATTGGCGTGGCAGTCGATAGTACGGGCAAGTTCGTCTACGTGGCCAATCATGGCTCCGCCAACATTTCCGCTTACCGCATCAACGCGACCAGCGGTAAACTAACGCCGGTGGTCGGGTCACCGTTTGCAGCGGGCACCAGTCCGTATGGCCTAGCCGTGACGCTCCCGCAATGATAGTCGCATATTGCACTTTGTCAAACAGATGTGGACTTGCCTAGTCTCGAACTCAGGTTTCAGCAAGCATATTAGGGGACCGATACGCGTATACCGAAGGGTTCGAAAGCGACGTCGGGCTTTTCGACTAGGTGAACATGGTGAGACCAACAGCGGACAACGGTGGCCTAGCGATGCTGCAAGAGCTTTCTCAATGGGACCTATCGCAACCGGCCGCAATAGAGCCGTATTACTTCAAGTATGAGGTCACGGCTGAAGCCGTGCCCCTTCTCGAACGTTTGTTATCGTCGCCGATTCGAAGCAACAGACATCACGCGTTGATTGCGCTCGTCCGATACACAACTGCCGTGGGATACGCGCTGGACGCGCTCCTGCTGCATATGCATGGCGTATTCGATGGTTCGTCTACCGATGACATCGTCGGCGCAAACATCTTGTACCTATTGGCCGCCCGGGGAGATCGAGATGCGCGCAAGATACTGCTCGCGCTTATACATGATCAGGGCTGGGTCGATGCGTACCTTGATGGATTCTTGCTCTTCAAAGCTCAGCACCTCGGTGCGTCCACATTGGAGGAACTCTTCGACGCCATGTTAGCGGAGTCAGCAGCGACATGGCCCCTCGTTCGCGGCCCGAACAACCCAAACTCCGACGCTGTTTAGGTTCGGGAGAGGCGATGCATGACACGATCAACTGGACCTACTACAATAGGGTTGCGCCGCCTTGAGTTGATCTGATGGTCTGACCCACGAGGTTACTTTGCGACGTACAGCTTTCTTTCGATTTCCGCTTTACCTAGCTTCATTCGTGTTTGTTTTTTTGCGCGGTTCTTAACGTAATTTGCTTCCGTAGCAGACTCCTACTGGCGTTGGATTTGTGATGTCAAACTGGGTTCCACATTGAGCGGGTAGTCTTTTCGAGGCGGGTGACGGCTTTTCCACGCGTCTTGGGGGACGACAGTCATCGCTGGCGAATCAGGCTTCCCTTCACATGACCGAGGTTGTAATGCGTCACCGATTAATGAATGTGGTCATTCTTAACGTGATACTTGTGTTCGCAGGCAGCGCGTCTGTGATTGCCGGACAAGCGTCAGTGGAAACGCGGGTGAGGTTGTCAGAAACCGTCGCGAGCTACATCCACGACTACCCAAAATCGAATGGATTCCAGACAAACCTTGTGGAGATCGGCGCGGCCGCGACCGACGGCCAATTCGCACTAGCAGACTGGCGATCCGTAGATGGTAAGCCGCATGGTCAAGTGGCCTTTTATTACCTCTGTGATCATTGGAACCTTGGAAAAATAAGTATGGGATCGCCGCTTTCAGTGCAGGATCTGGTCGGCGTGGGTTTTTCCGCCGTTCCACGTGCCGTAGCGTCAAAGCTCGTCAGCGATCTAAGGGCCCTGGAAGTAGAACACATCGCATATCTCAAGCCCGCCAAAGCAACTGGAAGCTGCTGATTATCATGGACCATTGAATCGGGGATCGCTCGGATTCGTAGACACGGTCGCGGAATGACCATACACCTGGCGAGAAGCAAACAAATCGGTTTTTCGCGTTACCGTAAGACGCCGCAAAATCGAGGAAAGTACCGATACGACAGGGACGACGCGATTGAGGGATCTTGTCGTCCTTCGCGTTACATCGCCAAACGGTGCTACTTAAGTGGTCAATTAAGTGGTCAAGTCGCCAACCTGACAGCTGGAAAATCAAGACTAGGGTTTGCGCCACCCAATCGACGACCTGCGCGAGTATGGAGCCTGCATACGCTGTATGTATTGACGCGAGCAGTTATTTCAACGCCGTTCGATAAAACGCTCTGAAGCGTAAAATGCATAACTCGCAAGGGAGAATGACTATGAGTGCGACTACACCAGAGGGCGCGAAAATCGTGGGCGTCGATATATTTGGTCCGTCGACCAATGATGGGAAGAAGCTCATCGCTTTTTATCGTGATACGCTTGGGATGACGCCTACCGCTGGCGGCGATCCCGAAGACACCGGCGCCGAGTTCGAGTTTCCCGACGGGACGACGTTTGGCGTGTATCAGCCCGAACATGCGAAGCCCGGAGGCGGGTATATGGCTCTCTTTGCCGTTCGCGACATCAATGCTGCGGTCGCGCACTTCCGCGCCAACGGTGCGCAGTTGAGCGACGTGCTGGAAACGCCGGTCTGCTTTATGTCGTTCGGCGCGGACCCCGACGGTAACGGATTCGCGATTCACAAACGCAAGCACGGCTAGCGAGCGCCTTCGATACGTAGACCGGACCTTATCCTGAAACGGCTCTAGGGCTTGCATGCGCGTGCTCTCCGTTGCGCAATGCACGAAGCGCGTCTAGGGCGTCCGGGCGGCAGAACTGTTCACCGACGTAGCTCGACACGAAGCGGCCTCCGCGCACGACGCCTTGCAGTTCCAGGCGACGATAGACCACGAGCAGATCGCGCCACGGCGGTGCGAGCGACTCGCGCTGAACGATATCGCGAAACACTACACCCCAACGGGCGAGAAGTTGGTTTGCAAATCGTTCGACATCGCTGCTCTTCTCGCCGGAGCGAAGCAGCGCCCATCGGCCGATGGCGTTACGCGGACGCGATAAGTTATGCCGCCCAAGTGCGAGCCGGCGCCGGGGATCGATCAACGAGCGGAGATTGTCGAAGCCATCCGCGGTCACGAGGCCCGCGGCGACGAGTTCCCAGAGCCCATCCTCGACTTCGCTTGCGAGCAAGCCTGTGGCGCGGAGCAGGTCCGCGAAGAATGACGCGCCCTCGCGCTGCAGCGCCGCAAATACTTCTCGGCCAGCGCTGCTCAGACGCTGCTCATCAATCGATCGATCGGGTACGAGCCATGCCGCGTCTTCACGCAAGAAGAGTGAAATCGGCGCGACGCGCGACGGACGGATTCGCCTGCCGTTCGTTCGCGAGGCGTCCTCAAAGGCTGGATGCGGAGATAGCCTCCCCCACATCACCTCACCCGACGCGCATAATGTGTCGAGCAGTTCGGGTTTATAGCGCGCTATGCGCTTCGGAAGGACCTCGCGCTCCCAGGTGGATGCCGGAAAGTCGGCGCCTTGCAGCTGGCGGATGATCTGAAGCGCGCCCTCCACTCCGTGCAGTTGAGTATCGGGGGCGGTGTGTTGCCAGAGCTCCACGAAGCGCTCGTGCTGCGCCGTGCTCACCGGCTCGATCGCGCGCCGCAGCGTGCTGAGCATGCGGCGGTGGATACGCGCCAGCACTCGCCGGTTGCAGAACTCTTCACACGACTCCGACGAGAACGTGCCGCGGAAGACTTGACCCTCTGCTTCCAATTGCGCGAGCGCGATTTCGATGACGTCGCGCGGGAGCGCAAGCCGCTCCTCTAGCGCCTGTGCGGTCCACGGTCCCGTGGACTCGAGCCAACCGCGAAGGATTTCGGCGACCGACGCGTTGCGATCCGCATCATCGCTCGCCCTTGGAAGCTGATGTGCGCTCTCAAACGTGCGAAGCTTCTCAGCGGGGACCCAAAAAACGCGGTCCCCGAGCGTGAATGCCGCGGCGCGCCCCGCAGCGACGAGTTCCGCGAAGAACGTTGCCCAAACGTCAGTCGGCGGAAGCGAGACAAGCGTCATGAGGGCATCGTGCAGTTCGTCAGCGTCGCGCGCGGCCGGCCAGACCTCTTCGGCGACTTCAGCGATGGCGTCGGGATCGACCATGCCGACGCTGTGCGTCACATCTGTGCGCAGCGTGCTGCGCAACTGCACCGCGCGTGCGCGGCGTTCCTCAAGCGGCGCGTCATCCAGATACGCGAACGGGTTCGCGTTGAGAATTTCGTGCGCAAACTTTGAAGGCTCGGAGGTCTCGACTGCGTGCGTCCGGATCGCACCACTGTTCATGCCGCGCAACACATCTTTCAGACCATCGATGTCCATGGCCTCATGCAAACAATCCGAGACGGTCTCGTTGACGAGCGGATGATCGGGGATTCGGACTTTTTCGCCGCCGAGATTCTCCGGGCACGCGGCTTGATCCGGAAACACCGCGGCGAGCAGATCGTCGGCCCGCATGCGCTGGATGTTCGCGGGCACCTTCCGCCCCCCGCGAAACCGAAGGAGCGCTAGGAAGCGCTGCCCGTTCCAGCGCCAACGCGCGGTGAACATCGGTGCCGGCAGCATCGCTTGCGTCAGCACATCTTCGACCGTGTCCGCGCTGAGAAACCCGAAGACGCTTGCGAGCGGGAATGCATGCTGCTCGCTCAACGATATCACGATGCCATTGTCGGTCGCGGCTGCTTGCAGCTCTAAGTTGAAGCTCCGGCAAAACCGCTTGCGCAGCGCCAAACCCCACGCGCGGTTGATCCGTACACCAAACGGTGCGTGGAGCACCAGTTGCATGCCGCCGGCTTCGTCAAAAAATCGCTCAGCCACGACATGGTCGATCGTCGGCACGGCGCCTAGGATGGCCTTGCCATCGACGACGTATTGAACTGCTTGCTCGGCGCCCAGGCGGTCCATGCCGCATTCGCTTTTCAGGTAATCGTGGGCGGACGCGCTCCCCTCGGTGTGCACGATCTCTGCGATGCGCGCACGCAATCGCGCGACTTCCTGCGAAAGTTCGAGCGTACGCCCCGGCGCCTCGCCGTTCCAGAAAGGAACGGACGGCGGCGCGCCCTGTGCGTCGGTGACGCGCACCCTGCCCTGCTCTACCCGCCGAACGCGCCAGGACTGCATACCGAGCAAGAAGATGTCGCCCGCCATGCTCTCGACTGCGAAATCTTCGTCCACCGTGCCGACGGTCGTGTCGTCGGGCTCGGCGACGACCGCGTACGTCGTCGTGTCGGCAATCGCGCCGCCGGAGGTGATTGCAGCCAACCTTGCACCGCGTCTGCCGCGCACGCGACCATGGATACCGTCGCGATGCAAGAGTGCCCCGGACCTGCCGCGCGATGTAGCGATGCCGTTGGCGAGCATCGTCAACACCGCATCGAATTCGTTGCGATCGAGATTTCGGTATGCGTGCGCCGAACGAACGAGTGCGAAAAGGTCGTCTTCCGCCCAGTCGTCGGCCGCGCAAGCGGCAACAAGCTGCTGCGCCAGGATGTCGAGCGGTTGTTCCGCAGGCCGTAAGCGGTCCATGGCGCCCGTTCGGATCGCGCGAACCACCGCACCGCATTCCAAAAGTTCGTCGCGCGTCGCCGCGACGAGAATCCCCTTCGGCTTTGCACCCACCCAGTGGCCGGAGCGTCCGACGCGTTGCAGCGCGACCGCGATCGAACGCGGTGATCCGACCTGCACGACGAGATCAACAGAGCCGATGTCGATGCCGAGCTCGAGCGATGCGGTGGCGACGACGGCGCGCAATTCACCGCGCTTCAGGCGGCGTTCCGTGTCGAGGCGAATATGACGCGCAAGGCTGCCGTGATGCGGCATCACCTCGCCTTCCCCTAAGCGCGCGACGAGATTATGCGCCAAACGCTCGGACAAGCGGCGCGTGCTCACGAAGATGAGCGTCGTCCGATGCTCGCGGATATGCTCCGCGAGACGGTCGTAGATCTCGCCCCACATCTCGTTGCTCGCAACCGGGCCGAGTTCGTCTCGCGGCACTTCGACCGCAAGCTCCATCTCGCGCCGATGACCGATATTGATGACGGCAGCGCCCGGACTGAGGAAGCGAGCAACGCCTTCGACCGGTTTGACGGTCGCAGACAAGCCGATGCGCTGCGGCTTTGCGCCGCCGCTTTCAGTGACGAGTCGATCGAGCCGTGCAAGCGATAGCGCGAGATGCGGTCCGCGTTTGTTCGAGACGACGGCGTGGATCTCGTCTACGATGACCGTGGAGATCGAGCGCAGCGCTTCCCGCGAGCGCTGCGCCGTCAAGAGAATGAACAGCGATTCGGGCGTTGTGACGAGGATGTGGGGTGTTGCCCTGAGCATGCGGGCCCGGTCGCGAGCTGTCGTGTCGCCGGTTCGGAGCGCCACGCGAATGGGATCGAGCGGCACTCCTTGCCGTTCGGCGAGATCGTATATCTCCGCCAACGGCTGTTCGAGGTTCGCGTGGACGTCGTTGACGAGTGCCTTCAAAGGCGAGACGTAGAGAATTTTCGTCTGCGCAGTCAATCCATTTCTCGCCTCGCGCACGAGCCGGTCGACGGCCACGAGAAAGGCAGCGAGTGTCTTTCCCGATCCCGTCGGCGCGCAGATCAGCGCGTCACGGCCCGACTGGATGACGGGCCAACCTGCGGCTTGGGGCGCAGTCGGCTCGCCAAACTTCTGCGTAAACCAATCCTCGACCAGCGGATCAAAATCGAGTGTCGCAGTGTTCACCGGCTTCAAAAGCATAGTCGGAACTATTTCGCTTTCGAGAGTCGTTAGGCTTCTCGCGACGTGGCGTCTCGGGCGGCGTCGGTCCTAAGCGCTTCTTCGACCGCGCGTGTTCGCCGTTGTTCGCTCGTATTCGCGCAGATAGGGGTCGGCCGGTTGGATGTCACGGAGGTGTCTATGAGGGGCCACCGCGGTAAGCCGCCGCGACCGCCTACGTGAAGGGCCGGAGGGTTGGCCCCCGCAACCGTCACCACGCATGGTTCTATCTCTGGGGTCGTCGTAATGCCGCGCGTCGTTAACGCCATCATCACGGTCGGGGTTTCGATCGCTTTTTTTTGGATCGTCGTCCCCTCGATGTTCGCAGGCTACCCGTCGGCATACACCGGCGTGCACGTCGGCGAACTTGGAACGACTCCGGCAGAGGCCCATGTTACGGTCGATCCTGGGTCGCCCGCTGCAATGGCGGGATTGCGCGACGGCGACACGATTCGCTGCCTTCATCTCCGCGACTACGAGATGCTCTTTCCTTCGTTCCAATCGCCTGGATATAGTTCGTCACCAATTCGGGGCTGCGTCGTCCGCAACGGCACCGAGAGACCGTTCGAATTCATTGCTCGGCCCGGGCCTCCAGCGAAAGACATCTACGGAGGACCTGGGTTCGTCCTCTTAAGGGTCTTTGCGTACGGCGTGTTCCTCTTTGTCGGGTCGGCGCTCGTTATTATGCGGCCATCGCTCATGACGTGGCTGCTTTTCGTGTTCTGCGTGCTTACCTCACCAGCGGCCGCAGCAAGCGATGGACTCACATCCTTATCGCCGACGGGCTACTTTCTTTTTACGATCCCCACTCAACTTGGACAGTTCGCAAGCACTGCGTCGCTCTTGCTCTTCACACTTGTTTTTCCGGACTCGTCGCTGCCGCGAGGCTGGCGCAGAGCGGCATTCTGGTTGGTCGGCGCCGTGACTTTTTTCGCGCTCGTTCTCAAGGATCTGCAACTCAACGAGCCAGTCACGACCGGCTTTTTTGGCGATCCGCTTACCCGCAACATGAACCTCATCGCAGCTATCGCCGTAGTTGGGGTGACTTTGGGCCGGTTGGCCGGGATGCGACCGGCAGATCGCGCGCGTTTCGGCTGGGTAGCCTTCGGCATTGTTGTCGGTGTTATCGCAAACTATCTGCGCTTGCTTCCGTCAGCAGCATTGTTTACGGGCTTCGCCGGCACGCTGACGGTTGTAATGCCAATCACGCTGCTCTACGCTATTTTGAGGCGCCACGTCATCGACGTTCGGTTTGTCATTAGCCGCACGGTCGTCTACGGCGCAGTCACGACCTTGATCGTCGGCGTGATCGCCGTCGTCGACTTTCTTACTAGTCAATATCTCTATGGACTTCGCATCGCGCTCGCGATCGACGCTTTGGTGACGATTGCGCTGGGCGTAGCGCTCCACCGTATGTACGGTGCGATCGAAAATGCGGTCGATTTTATCATCTACCGGCGCAAACACGAGGCCGAGAGTTATTTGAAACGGCTTGCACTCACGCTTCTGCGCGCCGAGCGCGAAGAAACGATCGACCGAGCCGTCGTGGATGATCCTCACGAAAGGCTCGAACTCGCAATGGCCGCGCTGTTCCGTTTCAATGGCGACCGTTATTCGCTCATTTCGGCTCAGGGTTGGAACGGCGCCGTGCCCTCCTTCGAACGCGAGCACGACGTCGTGCGCTTCCTTGCGACGGAGCGACGCCGTTTGGAGCTTCGCGACCTGCGCAAACGTGCGAAGGTAGAAATTGCGGAACCGGGAGTCATGCCCGCAATCGCCGTTCCGATCTTTGAAGGCGACGATCTGCGCGGCTTTGCTCTATATGGCCTTCATCGTGATGGCACGGAGCTCGACCCTGACGAGGTCGACGTTCTCGAAACGCTTTGCCAGACCGCCGCACAGGCATACGTGCGGATCGAGAACCTGCATATGCGCCAGCTGCTGCGCCTTGCAGGCGCTTCGCCCTAGAGCTAATCCTTTGTCGCATAAATCCGGATAGTCGAAAATCAGGTATTGTTCGTGCGACGACCACTGATTTGCATATGAAACCGGCGCCGATACGCTCACCTATGTATTGGAGGTTCGAATTACCGTCGGCATGAAACCCGACGTCCCCATCGATCCAAACCGGAGAAGGCCATTGTCGCGCTCGCTCCCGGGCCCGCGTACGAAGACTCGAAACCCCTCCGCTAAGCGCCACATTCAAAGAAACGCATTGCTGTTTTGATTGGGCGCGAGCGCGAAACTGCCATCCTCGACGAGCAACGCCGCTCGGCCGCCGACGGCCATGGCTCTTTCCTGCTGGTTTCGGGCGAGGCCGGCGTCGGAAAATCGCGGTTGCTCTCGCATTTTCAAGCCTCGATCACCGCCACAAGGTCGGTCTGCGTGCTCACGCGCTGCGTGGAATTCGTGCAGACCCCGCTGTCGCCGCTCCACGATCTTCTCAGCCAATTGGCGGTTCGCGCGTCTGCTCAAGACGTCGCTGCCACCGCGCACATCGTCGATCAGCTCGAATTTGCTCGAAGCGCTGAGCGTCCGAATCCCGATGTGCCGGTCGAAGCGCTGTTCAACGCGATTGACGACGTTTTTGCGCGGCACGCATTGCGCCGCACCGTTGTCTTGTTGATCGAGGACCTTCAGTGGGCGGATCGTTCGACTATCGCTTTCTTATCGTACCTCGCCGATCGCGTCGCGCGCCGCCGCAGCCTCGTGGTCGCCACCTACCGATCCGAAGAGATCAACGCGTCGCATCCGCGCCTCGCTGAGGTCGCGTCCCTCCTGCGCAAGAGCTCGGTGACGGCGCTCGAGGTCGCGCCGTTCGACGATCGGTCCAGTCGCGAGCTCATCGGCTCGTTACTGCCGCGCGAAGACGCGCTCAGCGCCTCCGTGACCGCCAACATCGTGCGGCGAAGTCAGGGTAACGCGTTCTTCCTGGAAGAGTTGCTCAAGGCAGCACTTGCACATGGTGCCGGCGACGCCCAGAAACTGCCGCTTTCCATTCGCGCCGCAGTGCTCGCACGCGCGGCGATGCTCTCCCCGAGCGAACGTGAGATTCTGACCACGGCAGCCGTTCTCGGCGAGCGTTTTTCGGTCGAGCGCCTTCTGCGGTTACGCGATGAAGGACGCGAAGAGACGCTCAAGGCGCTGGAACATGCGCGGGCACTGCAGATCATCTATGATCGACCGGATGACGCCGGCACGGTGGCGTTTCGTCACGCCCTCACGCAGGAAGCGTTGTACGGCGAACTGCTCGCCGAGCGCGTTCGTCCGCTACACGAGCGCATCGCGCAGGAACTCGAGGAGCGTTCCGATGTCGCGACGGTCAGCGTCGAGCTCGCGCATCACTGGCGTCGCGCAGGCAATCGCGGGCGCGCGGCGGCGTACTCGGTGCTCGCGGGTGATCAAGCCTTCGCCGTCGGCGCGCCGGCTGACGCGATTATGTTCTACGAGCGCGCCGCAGCGGACGGCATCGCCGACTCCGCCGTTGCCAATCTCCTGCACAAGACGGGTCTCGCATACGGCGCCCTTGACCAGCTCGGCATCGGCATCGAACGACTGCGAGAGGCGGGCGATCGCTACTGGCGCGCCGGCGATCTCAAAGGTTTTGCCCGAAACATATCAGCGCTCGGCGCGCAGTTATACAATTCCGGCGACCCGACAGCTGCGACACGCATTGTGCGTGACGCGCTCGATGCGCTTGAAACAAAGCTGCCGCCGGAAGAACTCGATCTCTTGCGCGCGCGCTTGTCGTACAACAGCATTGCGGCGCTCGATTTCGACGCCGCGTTGATGCTCCTCACGGGCATACGCGAGCCGGTCGCCGATCCGCTGACCGCTTCGCACGTGCATTTGACGCGATTCAAAGTGGCGGCGATGCGCGGCGATATCGACCTGTGGCGCTCCGAGACGCAACTGGCCATGCATGCGGCGCGCCAGGTTCCCGACAAAGGCTCGCGCCTACGCTTCATCCAGTGCCAGATCGCGCTCGATGCGCTCGGGCTGGGCGAGTTGAACATCACTCGTGAGCAATTTCGCGCGGCGATTCCCGGCGACGTCAAGCCCGGGGAGCCCAATAAGGGCCTCGTCGCGGCCGCTTCCTCATTGGAGCACACGCTGCGCGGCGACTTCCGCACCGCGGCGCGGCTGCTCGAAGAAAGCGTGCGCGAGTTCAACCACGGCTTCGCCGTCCTCGTTCATGTAAGAACCGCTCAGCTCGCGCTCGGCCTGAGTTCGGGCGATCAAGCTCGCCTTTGGCGCAGTGACGCGGAACCGTTGCTCCACTATGCGGCCACCCATGGCATGAACCTTGCGCTCGGCCTCCTGGGCGGCCCGTACGTTTGGGCGCTTGGAACGCGCGGTGACGTCGATAAAGCTGCAGCGTGGGCCGCGCGCATTGCATCGGTCCTGCCGTCACCGCACAGGTTCTTATTCGCGTATCTTGCATGCGCGCAGTTCGGCAGCAGCGACGATGTGAAGTCGATGCGCGCTCAACTGGCGGAAGCCGCTTCCCGACCGGGCGATCGCGTCAACAAAGCGGGGCTTGCGCTCTTCGAGGCGTTTGCCGGCCGTCGTGGGATCATCGAGGCAGACGTGCAAAAATGCGCGCGTCATGCGGCGGAGCTGTTTGAAGGCATCGGCTGGCCGTGGCTGGCTGCGCTGGGTTACGAGCTGGCCAACGAGACCGACCGCGCTTTGGCAGTATTTCGCGAGCTGGGCGCCGTTCGCGATGTGCGCCGCGTCGAACAGGGGAGACCCGACGCCACCGCCGCCATACTCTCACCGCGCGAGCGGGAGGTCGCCGATTTAGCGGCGTCGGGTCATTCGAACGACGAGATCGCACGGGCGCTGCACCTCAGCCTGCGAACCGTCGAAAAGCACATCTCCTCCGCGTTGCGCAAATTGAATCTGCGATCGCGCGTTCAACTGGGCTTGCTGCTCTCGCGATCATAGCGTTGGCCGACGGACCTCTGCAGTGCGGCCCCGCAGCGCGGGCCCCGAAGCGGACCTTTACGGTCTGCCGTCTTTCGGCGCGCCGTAAAGGCGCGCTCTGCATTTCTAGAGCTCTGACAATCCGAACGGCGTGTTCAGCTGCGTCTTCGCTCCCGCGATCGTGGTCGCCGGCGGCGCATTGCCCTTCGCCTTGGGCACATACGTCGTGATCGTGCTGTTCGCGAGGTTCGAGACGAAGATCGTTCCGGCTTTGTCCACAGCGAGGCCGGCCGGTTGGTCGATGTTCGTCTTCGAACCGTTGATCTCGCGGATCGGAGCGACGTTGCCATTGGCAGTCGAGGTGAATTCGACAAGCGTGCTCTCGCTCTCGTTCGACACGAAGATGTGGTCCGACGTATCGACCGCGACGGATGAAGGCAGCTTGATCGCCGTGTTCGGCCCAGTGATCTGAGCGATGGGCGGCGTGTTGCCGCCAGCGTTCGGCGCGTAGACCGTCACCGCGCTCGACTGCACATCTGCGACGAGCAGCTCGTCCTTCGAATTGATTGCCATGCCAGCCGGCGCCGCAAGAAGCGTGAAGTTGCCGCGCAGCCTTCGAATCGGAGCCACGTTGCCGTTCGCGTTGCTCGCGAAGACGATGATGGTATTTTGGTTGCCGGTGGAAACGTAGATCTCGCCCTTCGAGTCCAACGCGACGCCGATCGGATTGGCGATATCGGTGTTGTGGCCGAAGATCTGGCGGATCGGCTTTGCGTTGCCTTTCGCACCGGCGGCGTACTCATTCACGGTGTTCGTGCCGTTGCAGGCGACGTACATATCGCCCTTTGCGTTCACCGCCATGCCGATCGGCCCGTTGAGCTGCGTGTTCGCACCGGCGATCACGGTCTTGGGCGCGATGTTGCCGTTGCCGTTCGCGGGGAACGTCTCGACTTCGTTCGCGCCCGCGTCCACGACGAAGATCGTTCCGGCCACGGCGTTCGTCTGCGCCTGCATGGGCCAGACTGGGCCGGCACCGCCCAGGCTCGGGACAATCGAATTGCGAGCCGCCCCCGCATTTGGGGCCAGACTCGCGGAGCCGCACGCAGCCAGACTCAGGCAGGCGGAAAGCAGCATGATCTTGGCGAGAGTTTTCATGGTTGAGGTCCTTTCTCTACGAAAGGATACCTTTGACCACGCAGTAGGCATATACGTGGAAACACTACTTGTGGGGCATTGCGGCTCGGTGCTGGGCTGCGGCACGCTCTGCGACTCGCGGAATGCCAAGCCGCTCGCAGAGCGCTACAAACTCCACGGTTGGGCCGAGCCAGCGCATCGCATCGACGCGGGTGAAAAGCTTTCGCATCCGTTCGCTGCGTGGCAAGCCGACGTTTGTGGAGATGAGGGGACTCGAACCCCTGACGCCATGCGAAGTAGTCCCAAAACTTTCCGCTACTGTCTGCCAATGTCCGTAAAAAGCCGTGAAACAAGGCAAGACGCCGCTTTTCAACTCCGCCAATATCCACCTATACTCGCCGCTAAACGCCCAGTTGGCTACAGTCTGGCTACAGTCGTGGGCGTCCGCTCCGGCACGGAAGCCGCTAGGCTTTCGGACTCAGTAAGTCGGTCCATGGGCCACCGTCGCCGATCCTGGTCTGTTCGCGGCAAATGCGCTGTCCAGGATTAAGCGAGTCCGTGTCACAAGCGCCAGCCATGGAGGACGTCAGCCAGCTACAGGTAATAGCCCGCCGCTTCCGGGGTGACGAGCACATCGGCAACAGTGGAAAGACGATCGTGGACTTCTGGCGCTGGTCCTCGGACCTTTTTGAGAACGTGCAGCGCGGGATATTCGCGGAGTACGTCGTCGCCACAGCGTTGGGCATTGCGGATCAGATGCGCGTCGGGTGGACAGGCTATGACTTGTTGTATGGCAACGATAGGATTGAGGTCAAATCCAGCTCCTATCTGCAGAGTTGGAAGCAGAGGTCCCTTTCGCGCCCTATCTTCGGTATCGGTGAACGCGAACAATGGGACGAAGAAACTGGTCTCTTTAGTGACCCGCGCTATGTGGCGGACGCATTCGTTTTTTGCCTATTCGCGCACCTTGAGGCTCCGAGCGCGAACGTACTTGACATGCAACAGTGGCAATTCTTCGTTGTGCATACTGATACGTTGAAAGAGCGGTTTGCGTCTGCCAGATCAATTTCGGAACAGCGCCTGCGCGCATTGACTGCACCTGTAGCGTTTGAGGCGCTGCGAGCGCAGGTCGATGCAGTGCTCGCGAATCCGAGCGCGTTCCTCCTGCCGCAAGCGCCGACACAGACACCGAAATGTGATTATGGAGGCGCGCGCTATATCTACGCGGTCGCGCAGAGGGGCACGCGTGAAAATCCAGTAATCGTCGCAGCCAGCGACTACAGAGAAGCTTTCAGTTTGGCACGCGTTGACAAGACGATTGCTTCGCTCGGGCACGACATATCCGCTGTACGCCTAAGCGAAGTTGCTCTGGAGGCGATCCTTGCAAGCGGCGCGCGCGACCTTCGAAACGCGACGGTACAATAATAATATCCCGCATCGGATTGCGCCAGCCGTCAACCATTAACCCGTCAATAATGCGGTGGAATCCGAAGGTAGTGCTCGCCGACATTGCGACTATTTGTTGAATCCCCGAGCGCGAAGTCGAATAGTTCGACTCGAACGGCCGAAGCGTCCAAACGGAAACTGAACAGACGGTAAAGCTGTGTTACGGTACCGGCGGAATGTCATCTCGCAGATCGTTAGCAGCCTGCTGCACGTCGTCCAAGAACATCGCCATACGTTTAACCGTCACCGGAAACTTCGCGTCGTGGCGGAGTATGTCTCGCCGCAAGAAATTCTGAATCTTGTTCTTAACCGCAAGCAACCGCGCTGTAAACACCTTCGAAACCTCGGGCGCTACGAAGGAGTCGGCGTCGAGGCTGCCATGAACCGCTTTTAGAACGTCTTGCATCGCCCTTGTGAGATCGAATGCCTGTTGCCGAAGGCTCCGTGGTCGGGGAAGCGAATCGATTACCTCCCTCGCACGTGCGGCGACCTTGACATCTGACTCGTGCTGATTGCTCAGGTCCCTAATATGAATCTCGGCTTTACTGCCTGGGGTTGCGGGGGTTGGCGTGCAAATGGATTGCGTGCGTCCAGCATCAATGGCGTCGATTTCAGACGGCACGGCCGCCTCAGCCGCTCTCTCCTGAATGCTAAACTCACTCCTAGCTTTGGGTGCGAACTCCAGTATTTTATCTATCCTGTCGTCGTTCCAAGCCACGTAGCGATAGGCGAAGAACCCGATAGTGGCTCCAGCGACGAGATTGATAACGACCCAGACCCAAGGATATGGCACAGTGTTCGGATACGTTGTTTGCAGGATGCCGATTAGTGCCATTAGCCCTGGCCCCGCAACAAAGCCGAATCTCGACATACCAACGCGCACAGACCATGCGTTCGTCCCGTGATCTGGAATATCCCTAGCGGCGTCCTTAAAGTCTGGTACGCTTAGATGCCGAATTTAGCCTTATATTTTCGGTTTTTGGTAAAAAACCGTAATTATATATTGCGCAATTATGGCTTCATGTATAAAATCAAAATTAATCTATGAGTCATTTTGAGAACCGTATCTGGACGCCTGCACCAGACGCCATTGGGTTGCCGCGCAGCGCCCGGCAAGGCGGCGCTTATCACGTCTACATCCCTGATTTACTGACGGCACGAACCTTTTCCATAGGGGGAACCGAGGCGGCCGACGTTGCCGACGCTGAGCGAGCAATTATCGAACTCGACCGGACGGCGACGGCGCTGGTCGATACTGAAGCACTTGCCCGGCTGCTGCTACGCGCGGAGTCGGTCGCTTCCTCGCATATTGAGGGGTTGCAGATTGGCCCCCGCCGACTACTGAAGGCTGACGCTGCGCGTCGATACGGGGATGAGCCACGCGACATCACCGCTGCCGAAGTTCTCGCCAACATCGACGCAATGGCCTACTCCATTCACGCCGTAAGCAACGGAGAGTTGATCACGCCAGCGCTGATTAGCGAAACGCATCGACGTTTGCTCGCGCCAACTTCACTCGCTATACATGGCGGAGAAACGCGTACGCAGCAAAATTGGATCGGCGGTAGCTCGTACAATCCGTGTTCTGCCGCATTCATCCCGCCACCATGGGAAATGGTCGACGAACTGCTCACAGATCTCTGCGCTTTTTCTAACGGCGATTCACTTCCAGCTGTCGCGCAGGCAGCGATCGCACACGCTCAATTCGAAACCATCCATCCCTTCATCGATGGCAATGGCCGAGTCGGCCGCGCTCTGATTCACTTGATCTTCCGGCGCCGAAAGCTTACAACTGGCGTCTCCCCGCCAGTTTCGCTCATCCTGGCGACGCGCGCGCGCGACTATGTCGCAGGTTTGACCGCGACGCGGTACGAGGGAGCACCCGATTCGCCAAAAGCGCGCGAAGGACTTAACCTATGGTTGGGTGAGTTCGCGGCGGCATGTAAGCGTGCAACCGCCGACGCGGCTGTCTTTGAAGAACGCATTCGCGCAATCCAAGATGGCTGGCGTAGCCGCCTAGGTAGCGTGCGGAAACACTCCGTCGCGCTCCGAATCATCGAACTGTTGCCCGGCACACCGATCCTCACCATTGCCGAGGCGCAGAAAATGACTGGCGCTAGTGCCTCGAGCGTTAACGAAGCTATACAGCGGCTTCAAGTTGCAGAGATTATCGTGCCAACGGTGGTGGGGCGTAAGCGGAAACAAGTGTACCAGGCAACTGACGTCGTGGACGCGTTCGTTGCTCTCGAGAGACAGCTTGCGTCACCCGCTGCTGATACGCTAGTTGAAGAACCCGTGCGAGCGGTCCCGGCGCGAACATAGGCAAGGAGAACAAATGATTTGGACGGCATGGAACAACGGAAGTCATCTTCGTTCTGGTGGAGGCTACGGCTTCAAAATCGAAGCCGCCGACCGTGACCGCCATATCTCCCGCGCGTGGAAAACGGTCCTTGTAGATCTTCCTGGCCCAGAGCAAGCTACGGTAGAAGTGAATATCGATAAGAAGTCATTTTGGAGTTCTACGTGTCGTGAGATCGTAAGTCACGTAATTGGTAAGTGGTTAATCGCTAACGGTTATGCGCCTTGGCGCTGCTCCACACCCCCTAAGTTCAGCGTTGTCGAAACTGCAAGACGGCACTTTGCAGTGCAGAGTTTAACTGATTGAATTAACCGACTGACCCGGGACGCTCCCAGCATGGCGAACTCAGTGAACTGGAGTCGCATCGAGAACTTAATCGGAAAAACAAGATGGTCGGGATATGAAACCTAGACGTTTTGCAATTTGACTAGGGCGACCAGGTATGCGGAATCCGGATTGCCTCTAGCGGAGGATCGAACGGTACCGGTTTCAGATATCAATCCACTAAAGTGCTGCTCGATTTGCGAAGCGACGCTTACGTCGTCGATGACGATGCCCAGTTCAATATTCCGCTGGTAGGCTGCATGAGTTGGATTTGCTGAGGTAACAATTGCCTTGCGGAGGTCGGCAACAATCACCTTCGCATGTAACACTGAACGCTCACGTGGATTTTGGCTTAACCCACGGGGATCAAAGTACACCTGAGGCAACCGCTTCCCCGGCCACTCGTTTCGAACAAAGCGATGCGCGAAGCGATCTACAACAGGGTGAGATATTGGCCCTCAGATGGGAGGACGTGAACTTTGATAGCGGCTGCTTAGACGTTCGGCACTCAACGCGATGCCGTGGATAAATTGCAAAAATGCTCGCGAATTGAGGCCATTGGCTAAAGTTAGGCTCCAAATAGAACTCGATCAGCGAAATCGAACGTAAAAAAACAACCCGCGGTCCTTATAGGACGCGGGTTCCAATGGTGGAGATGAGGGGACTCGAACCCCTGACCCCTTACATGCGAAGCAAGTGCTCTACCAGCTGAGCTACATCCCCACGGGTCCAGTCGAAGATTATAGCATGACCCGCTTGGCCCTGCAAATTCGAGGACCGAGCGGACATCTCTAGCGCCACTTCTCTAGTGTACTGCAAGGCCGAAAGATATAACTATTTGTGCCGGCGATCTCGCAATCGTCGTTGCCGCCCAAGAGTTGCCGCTTGCGCCATTCATCCGTGATGGTTTCTATTGTCGAAAGACACCGAACGGAAACGCGGCGCGGACTTCGCTCCGTCATCAGCGTTGTGGGTGCGCTGTTGCGATTTCCCTTCAGCGGGAACGTGGGGACCGAAGTCGCACCATCGCTACGAGGTTGATGAGCTTGGAGCGGCGTCGACCTTCCGGAGTTGAAGGGTGTGACCGAAACCAGCGCGCTTTGGCCGCCAAGATGGCCTTCCCGGTCCGTGGCCCAGTTCGCGAAGGGCGCACCTGGGGTCGCTATGCAACAAAGTCCTCGCGAGGTGGTATGCTCTGCAGCAGCTCCGCTTCGAATTGATGGGAGTTTCCTGTGGTTGGACAGACTATCGGCGCACGGTTGATCAAAAGACAAGCCCGGCTAGCGACAAAGCTCGCGCGCGTCCGTGCGAAGCTCGCGAACCTGGACGGGGCGACGGCCTATCGCGTGCGCGAGTATCATAACGGCCTCGTCGGCATGCTTCGCAGGATCGCGTCCGTCGTTCTTTGGGCGGCCTTCTGGTGGCTCGGCTGCAAGGCGATCACCGGCATACTCGACGATGTTTTCGGAGCCGAGGAACAGCTCGTGCCGGTCACGCGTCAGACCCCAGCGGCCGGCGGACACACATTTTGGACCTTCGGCCGGCGCATGCGAAGCGGCGAAAGCCAGATCGTTCAGCGGTAACGATACAAACATAATCTTAACACGCACGATGTACTCTTCCGCTTGAGGGAGAGAAACCATCATGCGTTTTAAATTTCTTGCCGCAGCATTCATCGCACTTGCTTTCGCCTGCCGCGCTCTTGCCGACACGTCTCAGCTGCCTGCAGGGCCGATGGGTCAGCGCGTTAGCTCATACGTCGTCGCGTTCAATGCCGGCCAAGCACAGATGCTGGCATGGGTCAAAGCCAACATGACCGCGCAAGCAATAGCGGCGCGCACGAACGCCGATCAGATCGCGCTCTACCAAAGGATGCGCGGTGATCTGAAGTCGCTGAAGTTCCTCCGTGTTCTCTCAGGTGGTCCCGCGGAATTGACCATCGAAGTTCGGGGAGGCAGCGGCGATCCCGTCACAATGGATTTTCGCTTCGACGGCTCGCCCCTCGAGCGCGTGACGGGTCTTGGCGTGAGGATAGGCGCCGGCGCCGTTCCGCCTCTTC
Organism: Candidatus Eremiobacteraceae bacterium; assembly: GCA_035295225.1. Classification (NCBI taxonomy): domain Bacteria; kingdom Bacillati; phylum Vulcanimicrobiota; class Vulcanimicrobiia; order Candidatus Eremiobacterales; family Candidatus Eremiobacteraceae; species Candidatus Eremiobacteraceae bacterium. The sequence goes on from DATGJI010000058.1 coordinate 58,176, forward strand.
CATCCGTCAACCACACGTTAGACGACGTCAAGCTCAGCGTCGCGCTTCGCGCCTTTCTCAAGACGAGAACTGGCGAAGGAAAATTTTCCGGTTCTGTCCTTGTCGCACATCACGGATCAACTGTTTTTGGCAACGCGTACGGGTCGGCGAACAAACCATTCGGCATCCCGAACTCCCTGACGACGCGATTCAATCTCGGTTCGATCGACAAACTCATGACGCGTATCGCGATCGAGCAGCTCGTCGAGGCCGGCCGGCTTCACTACGACGACAAGCTCGCTTCTCTTCTGCCGTCGTATCCCAATCACGACGCCGCGCGGCGCGTCGATCTGCAGCAGCTCGTCGACATGACGTCAGGGATCGGAGATTTTTTCGGCGCCGAGTTCGACAGCTCGCCAAAGGATCGGTTTCGCTCGCTGCAGGACTACCTGCCGCTGTTCGGCACAAGGCCACTCGCCTTTGCCCCCGGATCGGCGCACCTCTACTCGAACGGCGGCTACGTCGTGCTCGGGCTGATCATCGAACGCGTCACGGGTACTTCGTATTACGACTACGTCGAACGTCATATCTTCGCGCCTGCCGGCATGACCGACTCGGGCTGGTATGACGTCGACGATCCAGTCACGCGCGTCGCGACGGGGTACACGCAGACACCGGGTGGTCTCCGGTCCAACATCTACGAATTGCCCGCTCGCGGATCGTCGGCCGGCGGCGGGTATTCGACGTCGCTCGACCTCTTGAAGTTCGCTCGCGCGCTCGAGGGCGGCCGACTTTTGAACACCCTCGGAACCGCGCTCGTGCTCGGCCCGGGAATTGGGATCGCCGGCGGCACCGCCGGTTGCAATGCGGCGCTGGAAATCGATCCGCAAAGCGGGTATATCATCGTCGTCCTCTCAAATTACGATCCACCGTCCGCCGAGGCCGTCGATGCGCAGATCCGCGCGTGGCTTGGGCTATGAGAGCACATTCGTGAACGTCAGGTGAGGTCGCGTGTTCGGCCGCATGTCCTCGTCGTCGAGGACGATCCCAAGACGGCCCGCATCATCAAGCTCTATCTTGAAGCCGAACGATTTCAGGTATCGCTTGCGAACGAAGGTCCCGCTGCGCTCGCCTTTGCGCTCGAGCATCATCCGGATATCATGCTCCTCGATCTCATGCTTCCCAAGCTCGACGGCCTTGCGCTGTGCGCGAAGCTGCGTCAGGAGAGCGAGATCCCGATCATCATGGTCACCGCGCGCTCGACCGAGGATGACCGCATCACCGGATTGACGGCTGGGGCCGACGACTATCTGATCAAGCCTTTCAGTCCGCGCGAGCTCGTCGCCCGAGTCCACGCCGTACTGCGCCGCGCAGCGGACAGCGAACCGAGGCGCCGCCGACTCTTCACGTTCGACGGCCTCGAACTCGATGGGACTTCACACTTGCTCCGGGTTGACGGCAAAGACATCCGGTTGACGCCGACCGAGTTTTCTTTGCTCGAGTCGCTCTGTCGGAGCGCGGGCACCGCTATCTCAAGAGATCGTCTCATCGAATCGGCGTTCGGCGTGGATTTCGACGGGTCGCCGCGGACGATCGACGTCCATATCGCCAGCCTCCGGAAAAAACTCGGCGATGATGGCGGGCGTCGCTTCATCGAGACCGTCTCCGGTATCGGCTATCGGTTCACGGGCCGCCGCACATGACGGGTTTGCGCCTGCGGCTCTTCCTCGTGATCGCCCTTGTCAGCGTCGTCACGCTCGGCGCAGTCGGCGCGTTCTCGTCGCGTGCGACGACGGAGCTGCTCCAAAACATGGATGTTGCCGAACCTTCCATGGCCGGCGAAGCGATTCGCGGTCAGTTGCAGACGTACTATGCTTCGCACGGTGTCGCCGATTTCAGCGGCGAGCTGCGGTCATTGGGAAACGAACACCACGTCGGTCTTGTGGCGATCTCCAAGTCCGGAGCGTTGCTTGGTGCATCGTCATCGGCGCTTGCGCACGCTCGCATCACGCGTCAGGGAGACGAGCTGCAGATCGCATCGAACAGCGACGCGGGAGGGGCCGCTGAGACGCGACTCATCATTCGCGGCGCCATCGGTGACATCCGCGACAAGTCGGGTGCGATCGTCGCTACGATATTTGCGCTGCCGCAATCCGATCGTGGCGCCGCATCGCAGCTGCCGGCTCTGGCTGCCGCCCGGGCGCGGGAATCGATTTGGACAGCGACAGCGGTGGGCGTTTTCGCGGCGTTGTGCGCCGCCCTCGTGCTCTCGGCGCAGATACTTCGTCCTATCCGGGCGCTTCAGGCTGCGGCCGGCCGCATGGAATCCGGCGACTTCGGCGCACGCGTGCATCTGCGCGGTCACGATGAGATCGCAGCGCTCGGCCAATCGTTCGATTCGATGGCCGGGAACCTCGCGCGCTTGGAACAGCTCCGAAAGAATCTCGTGTCGGACATCGCACACGAGCTCCGATCTCCGCTCACGAACATCCGGGCACATATCGAAGCGTTGCAGGATGGTCGCATCGCGCCGGATGCCGCTTCCTTCGAATCCATCGCCGAGGAGAGCCGATTGCTCGAACGACTCGTCTCGGATCTGCAGGATCTAAGCCTGGCTGACGCCGGCGCGCTGCGTCTCGACCTGGCCGCGCTGCACGTAGGCCCTGTTGTGACCGCGGCGGTCGACGCGTTCCGAGCAACGCTCGATCGAAAGGCATTGACTGTTGATCGCAACGTACCCGACGATGCCGTGGTCGTCGCCGATCCGTACCGCCTCAGGCAGATCGTGCAGAACCTGCTCGCAAACGCCGTGAACTACGCATCCGACGGCGGCCGGGTGGAAATCAACGCGAATCGCGTCAGCGGGTCGATCGAGACGGTCGTCTTCAATTCCGGTTCGCATGTCGACGATGAAGAGCTCGTCGCGATCTTCGACCGTTTTCATAGGATCGATCGATCGCGCGCGCGCTCAACGGGCGGCGCCGGCCTCGGTCTCGCTATCGTGAAGCAACTCGTGGAAGCGCATGGCGGAAGAGTCTGGGCGTGCAACGCGGCAGCCGGGTTCGAAGTTCATTTCACGCTTCCGGCGGCGGACCATAAAGGTCCGCCCAACAGCGTCGGCGGACCATAAAGGTCCGCCCAACAACGTCGGCGGACCATAAAGGTCCGCCCAACAGGACCTAGCCGAAGCTTTTCGCTTCCTCGCGATAGTACGCTCGCAGCGCGATCGCCGCGAAAACCGCGGTGAAACCAGCAAGCCAGATTGTCGTGGTCGCGATCGGTTCGACCGGCGCACCCATGGCGCCCCACGCGAGCTGGCCGAAATGATATGCGGGCAAGTACGGCGCGATCGAGCGCACGAATGCCGGCAAGTCGTCCACCGGTACGAAGAGCCCCGACGCAAATGACATGGGCAGGCTGATCAGCTGCAGGATAGCGGCGGCAGAGTTAGGGCCCGCAAGATAACCGATGGCAAAGCCCAGCGTGATGAACGGAAACACGCCGAGCAGCAACCGCGCACTGAGCCCGATCCATAAGAGCGGTTGCAGTTGAATGCCGCCGGTGACGGCAGCAAAAACAAACAGCGCGCCGATGGTTATCGCAGAGAAGACGAGCGTTGCTATGGTCTTGCCGACGAGATACGCAAACGGGCTTAGCGGCGTGGCTCGCATGAGCAGCGTGGTCTTGCTGCCGCGGTCATTTGCGACCGTGATGCCAAAAGAGAAGAGGGCGACGGTGATCACGGCATACGCGCCGAACGACGCGACTTCGTAGCTCCCGACAGCGATGCCGTCGATGTGCTCGTGTGCATACGGCAACCCGAACAGCGCGTAGAACATGATCGGGAACGCGATGACCGGGATGCTGAATGCCGGCACGCGGATGAGTCGGAAGAACTCCGATCGCGTCTGCGCGACGATCATGGGCCAGAGCGGGGCTACACGAACCGCGCGTGCCTCAGCCATGCCGCACTTCGGTCAGTCCCACGACAGCGTCCTCGAGCGAAGCGCCCACAACCTCAAGATTTGGAAGATCAAAACCGCGCGCGAACAGCCCGCGCAGCAGCGCTTGCGGATCGGCCGTGAATATCGACACCCGTCCGTCTTCTTGAACGATGCGCCGAACGGGCAGACCGGCGAACTCTGCCTCACCGATCTGCCGCGAAGCATCGAACGTCACGCGCTTGCTTTCGACGCTTGCCTTGAGCACGCGCGGCGGCGCGTCGGCGATGACGCGGCCTTTGTCGATCACGATGATGCGATCGGCGACGGCATCGGCTTCTTCGATGTAGTGCGTGGTCAACAGCAGCGTTCGCCCGGCAGCCGCGAAATCGCGAAGCCGCCGCCAGAAGTTGCGCCGCGCTTCCACGTCCATGCCCACCGTCGGCTCGTCGAGGAAGAGCGCTTGCGGGTCGCCGCAGATCGCAAGCGCGAAATACATACGTTGTCGCTGTCCTCCGGAGAGCGTATGGATGAGCGAGGCGGATTTGTCTTGGAGACCCGCCATTTCGAGCGTCGTGTCGAGCGCGAGCGGCGCGGCGTAGTAGGATCGGAACTGGTCGACGATCTCGCTCAGCCGCAAGAATTCCGGCACGCCTGACTCCTGCAGCATGACGCCGCATCGCGAGCGCGCGCGCCGGTCGCGCGGATCGAGACCGAACAAGGTCACGCTGCCCGCGGTCGGCTTGCGCACGCCGAGCATGAGCGAGATGAACGTGGTCTTGCCGGCGCCGTTCGGGCCGAGCAGTGCGACGATCTCGCCCTGCCCGATCGTGAGATCGGTAGGAAGGAGCGCCTCGACGTGGCCGAAGTTCTTGGCGGCGCGACGAGCCTCGACGACGGCCGTCATGTGCTGCGTTACGGCGTTCCCACGTCGATCGTCGTCACGCCCATGATAAAGCGGCCTTGCGTTGCGTCTTCAGGCACGATCAGTTCGCTGATCCCGTTGCCGGGCAGCGGCCGCCCGTCTTCTTCGTACGCGAGCACGATACGTTTGGCGTTGTAGTCTTTGTTGAATTCGGCAAAGGCGATGATCGCTGAGGCGCCCGACGTGCCCGTGACCAGGGCGAACGCGTGGGTCGCCATGTCGACGCCGGTTGACGTCGTGGGGTTCGCGCGATCGAGGACGTCGCTCAGCAGCGGCCCAGTGAAGATGTGGATGCGGCGGCGGCCGTCGGGATCGAGGACGCGCATCGTCAACGTCGTGTTCGCCATCGCTTGCAGGTCTTTGAGCGTGAGGACCACGGGATTCGCCACCGCCCCAGTGACCTGTATGACGGAGCCGGGCGGGGCTGTGATCGGAGGCGGCGTCGGCGCGCCCGGGGGAGGCGCGGTCATGAGCGGCGCTGGTGTCTGCGGCAACGCCGGAAGCGTCGTGGCGGATATCGCCGGCACCGGGGTTGTGCGTGCGCTGACGGCAGCGCGAGCCGCTGATTCGGGCGCGACCCATGTCGCAGCGACGATACCGCACGCGGAGGTCAGAAGCGCGATCCAGACGAGGCGAGAGCGCATGTTCATGGGTCTCCTAATTCTCGTAGTAGGGCAAGCAACGCTTGCCCGGCGGACCATAAAGGTCCGCCCTACAACCGGCGGACCATAAAGGTCCGCCCTACAACCGGCGGACCATAAAGGTCCGCCCGACGACCGTGCGTTGTACTACGGGGCACCGAACCCGCGCGCCTTCAGCCAGCGCGAGATGACAAAACGCGAACGCTCGGCGCAATCGGTATGATTTGCATCTACGATTTCAAACGTTTTCGGCTCTGCCGCTGCGTCGAATAGCTCGCGCACCGCTGTCGGGCCGACGAGCCCGTCACGGCTGCCCGCGATCACGAGCAGCGGTCGAGGCGCGATCTCGGCTATCCGCGCCGTGCTTGCATCCATCTCGCTTGCAATCGCCGACGGCGACGCGCCGTCGACATACGCGGCGCGGTTCTGCAGACCAGAAAGCATGGTGTCGTTGGTCAAGACGTTGCCGCGATGCAGCGACGTTGCCATGACGATCGCACCTTCGACCGCTTCGGAGCGAACCGTCGCGCCGATCGTCGCCGCGGCGCCCATCGAGTGACCGCCGAGCACGATTCGGGTGACGCCGGGCAACGATCGAGAGAATGCGACCGCGTCGAGCGCGTTTTCGATGAGATCGGCGCCGGTGCGCAGCGGGCCCGAGCTTGCGCCAAGCTTGTGGCCCAAGAAATCGAATGCGAACGCGCAGTATCCATCCGCTGCGAGGTGAAACGCCAGTGGATCGACGTTATGTTTGGACGACGAATACCCGTGACACAGAACGATGCACGTCGCTTTGCTCCCCGTGTGATAGAAGAGACCGCGAACGACGCCGCCCGCGCTGTCAAACGAGAGCAGTTCGATGCGGATGTGAGAAAGGTCGCGGATCCTCACCATGCGGTCATCACATCACCGTGTGCAGCGTGAGCAACGTCGTGCGGTGGAAAAATCCGCGATGGAAGGTCACGGCGATCGACGTGCCGAGCGCACCGGCGAATGCTGCCCGCGCGTCGTCCAGAGTTTGAATCGCATGCCCGTCGAGCGCGAGCAATCTATCCCCGCCGCGCAGGCGCGCGGCGTCAGCCGGCGATCCGGGAAGCACGGCACGCACCTCGACCGCACCGTCACGTTCGACAAGCCATGCGCCGCTGCGATCAAAGGGTATTGCGCCCATCGCGCCCGAGCTTGGCGGGGCAAGCACGAGCTTTGCGCCGGGTACGTCGATCGTCACCTCAAATCGCTCGAGCAGCCATGCCCCGAGAACGCCGTCCGCGGTGGCCGGTAACGCGCTTGAGTCCATCGGACCGGCGCTGATCGTGATCGGCCGCGTCACGCTGAGCTGTCCGAGCGTCACAGACGGAACGCGACCCATCTGCCCTGCGGCTTCGCCGGTCGGACCAGCGAGCCACGGCGGTTCAACCCAACGGCCGTAAGTTTCGAGCTGATGTGCGCGCGCAAATCCGTTGCTTACTACGAGCTCGGTCGTTGCCAGCGTGTCGAGCGCAAAGGTGCCGTCCGCCGATCCGAGCACGCGCGCGGTCACCGCCGGAACACCGCCTGCGAGGCGCAGCGGCAATTGGGCGGCGCCGGATGGCAGCGCAGCATTTTCAGCGCTAGCCGAGTTTCGATATAGGGTGAGGCGATGATTCAGATAATCGATCGTGAGGGGAAAGCGCGAGAGCAAATCCCAGCCGATCGTGCCTTCCGCCCCCGCGCCAAGATACGTCAACGCGAACGGCTTGATGCGTTCGGGGGCGACCACCAAATTGGTCAGGCGGACGTCTCCGATCTGCAACGTTCCAAGGATGAGCCGCTCTTGGGGAGTTTCCGACATCGAGTAATCGATGGCGGTGTTGACGCGCGTGTCCAACAAGAACGTGCGCCGTCTCCCGTCGACGACGACAGGCATGAAGACGACGCCGTCGTGGACATCGATCGGAATCGTTGATGTATCCGCCGCGGCCAGCCAGAGCGCGGCGGGCACCGTTGGCGAGGGTCCGGGCGAAGGAACGATCACGGGCGGCGCTGTGACGTTGATGCCTGTGGCGTCGCGCGGTCTTGCCGGCGGCAGCGGAATCGGGCGCGGCGGCGGCGTCGGCAGCGACGAAGCCAACGGTGAGGGCGGCGGCGTCGGCAGCGACGACGCTGAGGGTAAGGGCGACGGCGTAGGCGAGACCGTGGCCGACGGCGACGGCGTTGTCGCCGGCGAGTTGGTCGGTCCGGGTTCGGTAGTCGCGCTCGGCGACGCGGCGGGTGAGGCGACTGTCGTCGGCGCCGGCGTCGGATCCGACGCCGACGATCTGCCTATAGTAAAGGTGCACGCCGCGATGAAGACGGCTGCGGCGAAGGCGAAGCGGCGAGCGACCACGGCACGGGCGTTCGCGTCGGCGCGTGGCGCCGACCTCTGTTGAAGGGGCCGACGCAAGCGGGCCCGAGCAAACGTAACGCGGGCCGACTGGCGTCGGCCCCTTCATCCAGTAGCCCGAGCAAACATAACGCGGGCCGACTGGCGTCGGCCCCTTCAACCAGTAACGTGGGCCGACTGGCGTCGACCCCTTCAACCAGCCGTTACATCATCGGAATGGGCGGTGCGGCGAAATCGTGACCCGACCGAAACCACTCGAGACGTTGATCTCGGGGCCGCCGCCGTTCAGCGCCATCGAGAGCGCGTGGCGGTTGAGGAAATGGATATCGCTGTCAGGACGGCCGAACGTGTTGAATACATCGCCGGTCTCGCTCTGCGCGTCCACGTTCGCCGCCGCATCGGGCGCAAGTCCCACTCGAATATCGCCGCGACGCGAATTGAAGCGGTAGCCGCCGCGGCCAAGCGAGGAGAACTGCCAATCGACGTTGCCGGTCTGCGTGAAGACGTCGGCTCGAGCCACCGCCATCTCGCGCGCTGTGACCACGCCGTGGAGAGTCTCGACGCCGATCGCCCCACCGACGCCGTTGAGCGTGATCGGACCCATGCCGGAACGGACCAAGCCCCGACCCGCGACGTTCTGCAGATTGATCGCGCCGCGTCCGGTGACGATGACGTATCCGCCGCGCGTGTCGCTGACGCTCACGTCACCACGTCCGCCGCCGACAAAGAGCGCCGCGACCTGCGGCGGCACGTAGACGGTTACTTCGGTCGTACCCGGGTTGACGATATTGAGCCCGTCGCTCCCGTCTTGCAGCCCCGGTATCGTAAAGCTTCGCTGGCCGAGTCCCGGTCGTCCGGTGACGACCGTCGCGTTGCTGGAGTTCGCATTGCCGTTTGGGCTCGCGCCTGCCGCTGGACGCGGATTCAGTCCGGGCAGGACGATGTGACCGTCGGCATCGGCCGAAACTGCGAAGTGCGTCACGATGACGCTGTCGTCGCCGACGATGCGCACTTCGCCCGGGTTACCGACGAGCACCGTCACGTTTGCCTCGGGCGACTTGATCGTGATTACACCGGCGCCGCTGAGCGGCGTGCTTTGATTGGCCCAGGCGGCGGCGCCCGTTGAAAGCGTGACGACGGCGGCGAACGTGGCGGCGAGCGGCGCGAGGCCGCGGTTGCTAAGTGGCATGTCCGTAGGTGCGGGGGGCGCTTGCGGCTACTTCCCCAACCTTCACACTACGCCTCGCGCGTCCCCTGCGCATGAACCCGCTGTGAACTGAAGATGAGGGCCTGGTGAGAACGCTTGCGGCGGCCGGGACCACTATGGGCGGCGGTCCGCTCTGCCAGTTTGCTGAGGGGCAACGCGGGTAACCGAGTTTTGTGACGGTTCTTCTCATCAGCCTCGCGCTCGCATGGTACAACGTCGGCACGATCTGGGCGCATGAGGTCGATATCTTCCGCTCGTGGCAGCACATCGGCGCCGATTTCCACCGCGTTCAGCAGACGCACTGGAAGAAGTTACCCTACTGGGTATTCGCGCCTGTGGCGCTTGCGCTAGCCGGATCAATCGCACTCTTTTGGTATCATCCAGCGGAATTGCCGTCGTGGGCGATGTGGGGCTTCTTCGGTTGCCAAGCGCTCTCACTGGTCTTGACTGCTCTGACGTGGGGACGATGGCAGGCCGCGCTAAGCGCCGATCCACTCGGAGCTCGCAGCCCGTACTTGCACCGCATACTTCAAACGCACTGGCTGCGAACAACTCTCATCACAGCGGCAGCGCTGCTGCTGCTCGCCGGGACGTCAGCAGCCGTGCGGACGGGCTGATCACGCGCCATTCTGCAGCACCGGCAGTTCGATGACGAAAGCAGCGCCGCCCGTTTGCGGGTTTTCAGCGCGAATCTCACCGCCATGCACGCGCACGATGTTGCGTACGACCGCCAAGCCCAATCCGGTGCCTTCTACCTTGCGGGAGCGCGCTGGATCCGCGCGATAAAATCGTTCGAAGACGTGCGGCAACGCTTCTTCGGGGATGCCGGGACCGGTGTCGCTCACGGTTATGCGGGCCATGGGGCCGACGCGTTCGAGCGTGAGCGTGACGCGACCGGACTGCGTGAACTTGATCGCGTTCTCCGTGAGATTTGTGATGAGCTGACGCAAGAGACCGGGCTCGCCTCTGACCGTGGCGTCGGCATCGCTGCGCACCTCGAGCGCCAGTCCCTTCCGTTCGGCGGATGGCCGCAGCGCCGCGCTTGCGTCGTGCAGCACAGCTGAGAGCGAAACCGGCTCGAGCGAAAGCGCTTCCGCGTCATCGGTCTTGGCGAGCGTCAGCATGGCATTGATCACGCGCGCCATGCTCGCGCTCTCGGAACGGATAGTCTCCATGGCTTCGGCGCGCAGCGCGGGATCGCGATCGGCCCACCGTTGCAGCATTTGCGCGTTGCCGTTGATGACGGTGAGCGGTGTTTTCAGTTCGTGTGAGGCGTCGGCGATGAAGCGGCGTTCACGCGCGAATGCGGCCTCCAATCGCCCGAGCATTTCGTCGAAGGTGGAGGCGAGAACGCCGAGCTCATCGCGTCGTTCTTGCCAGTTGAGACGTTTGGCGAGATCCTCGCCGCCGATTTCGCGCGCGGCGGTCGCGATCTCGTTGATCGGCGCGACGGCGGTACGGGCAAGCCACGTGCCCGTCACGATCACCGCGATCGCGGCGATCAGCATACTGATGAGCAAGAACACGCCAAACGCGGCGATCGTTTGTTGGACGAGCGTCAGCGACTCGGCGACATAGACGACGACCTCCGGACCTTGCGGGCCGTTGATCGTGATCCAATGCGCGAGCACGGGCCCCACGTCGGTCCTCGCCGTTCCCCATCCATCACCGAACCCGCCGGGGGCGCGCCAGGGGATGTAGCCCGATGTCGGCAGGTCAAATCCGCTGAGATTGCCGCTGCGCCCGATCGGGAACAGCTGTTTGCCGGGCGTGAACACTTCGACGAACAGGCCGGCGCCGGCGAACGTGTTCAAAGTGGACTCGTCCGAAAGGAGCGTGCGCACGCTGACCACGCCGAACGGCTCGTTGCGCTCACCGCGCGTCACCGCTTCGATCTGCTGCGTGACGCCGTTGATGCGGTCTGCGGTGCTGCTCATCATGTAGCGGTTCGCGCCCGCGTCCACCACGACCGAAAACGCCACCAACAGCACGAGCAGCAGTCCCCCGTACCACGCCATCATGCGCCATCGGAGGCTGGAGAAGAAGGGCGGTCGCTTTATCTCAGGTACGGAGCGCGTAGCCCACACCTCTGACCGTGTGGATCAGCTTGTCCTCAGTGGCTTCGTCGACCTTATTGCGCAAGTACCGGATGTAAACGTCGATGAGATTGGACTCACCGAGAAAATCGGATCCCCACACGCTGTTGAAGATCTCGTCGCGCGTGTGCACTTTGTTGGGGTACATGAGCAAGAACTCGAGGAGCGAGAATTCTTTGGCCGTGAGCGTGATGGAATTGCCGGCGCGCGTCACCTCGTGCGTATCGCGGTTAAGCACGAGATCTTTGGCGCTCAACGTGCGTGCGCCGGGCTCATGCGAGCGCAGCTGCACGCGGATGCGTGCTAGCAGTTCTTCTATTGAGAATGGCTTCGTCAGATAATCGTTCGCGCCGGTGTCGAGCCCCGCGATGCGGTCGGGCACCGCGTCTTTGGCGGTGAGCATGATGATGGGGACGGACGAATGCCTGCGGACGCGGCGGCAGACTTCCAGGCCGTCGATGCGCGGCAGAAGCAGATCGAGCACGATGAGATCGGGGCCCTTCAACGCGCGTTCGATCGCGCTCGCGCCATCATGACAAATCTCGACGCGGAAACCTTCGTGCTCCAGTTCCAGCTGAAGGACGCGCGCGATCTTCTCGTCGTCCTCGACGATGAGGATCCATTGCTTTTCCGACGGCCCAGAAGCTGCGAGTTGTTCCATGCACCATTTTCGGCGGTCGCGATGCCGCGCACGCGCCTCTCCTCTACCATACGTTAACGGCTGCATGGCCCATCCGCATTAACGGGACGTGAAAGCAACCGGGGGAGCGACCGGTCCCGCATGCGAACCGAGCGGCGCGTGAAGAATCGGACGATGTGGCCGGCCTTGTTGACCGCCGCAGCGATGGTGCTTGCGGGGATCAACATCGCCGGGCTTCGCCTGATATAAGTCGGTGCGGTTGTTCGCCGGTATTCCATTGGATGAGGCCGCCCGAGCGTTCGTCGCGGATGCCGCCGATCGGCTTGCTCGCACCGGCGTCTCATTGAAGTGGGTTCGCCACGAGAACTGGCACGTGACGGTTGCGTTCTTGGGCGAACTCGCCGAACCTCGTGTTGCCGAAGCGCGCCAGGCGTTCGTTCGAGTCGCCGCGTTGTGCGAACCGTTCCGGCTGAGCCTCGCAGCGATCGGCGCCTTTCCGAATCTGCGCCGACCGCGTGCGGTGTATGTCGGCGGAGAGTCTCTGGCGGACGGGTTCGCGCGAACCGCAGCTGCGGTTCGCTCGGAATTCACCGGACTCGGCTTTCGCTTCGACGACGACGCGATCGCGCACGTGACGATCGCCCGATCGGACGGTCGTTCGCCGATCGACGCACCGGCGCTCCCCTCCTCGGTGGAAATGCCCGTCCGCCGGCTCGTGCTCTTCGCGTCGGTGCCCGCAGCCGGATCGGTACGCTATGACGAGATCGAATCGGTCGACCTACGGAACCCCTGACGCTCGAATTGCGTTTCAGGACACGAACGCCGCTCTCGTGCTTTGCACCCTGCACCTCTGCGGCGTTCCCATTGTTGGGCGGACCTTTACGGTCCGCCGATTTAATTCTTGGCGATATTCATCATCCAATCGATGCCGAATCGGTCAGTGACTTGGCCGAATCGCGCGCCCCAGAATTGGTCTGCAAGCGGCATCGTCACGTCGCCGCCTTCGGAGAGCCGTTTGAAGATGCGCTCGCCTTCGTTTAGATCACCGGTTCCGATCGACATCGAGATGCGCTCTTTCGTGCGCGATTCTCCGGTCTGGCCATCCGCGGCCATGAAGTTGATTCCGGGGCCTTTGAACGTCGCATGCATGACGCGATTGCTCTGATCTTTGGGCATCTGCGCGGCCATGGGCGTGTCGCTCACGCGCATGAGGTCGACGATCTCGCCGCCGAACACATCTTTATAAAACGTCAGCGCGGCTTCGCAATCCCCGTCGAAAAATATGTACGGCGAAACTTCCACTGGTGGTCCCCCCAACGTCCCCGAGCGAAAAGAGCCGTTGCGTTCCTACACGACGGCGCGCATACCTCCAGCAAGAGCGCACAAAAAAGAGAGCCGGCCTTTGCGGCCGACCGCCTTTCGCGAACCCCCATCAGGTTAGCGCGGTGACAACCTCGTTTAGTTCGTTTGGTTCGATTGCACGAACGCGAGTGCCCAACCGCGGGCAGTCATCTTGCGGACGAGCGTCGTACCGCCTTGGCGATCGAAGAACAGGAAGCCCGACCGTTCCGCTTCGTCGAGGTTTCTGAAAACGAGCACTCCTTGCATTGCCGGGCCCCCTTTCCGTTGTTTCGTTCTATCTGTATAACGGCGCGGAGGTGGCAACTATTACAGCGATGTCCCGGCTACGATGTGGGAATGTCATATGTTGACGCCGCGCACGCCCTAGGTGGCCCTCGAACGGGACGCGAAAGCGCGAAGCCGAGATGGCTCATCGCCCGCTCGCCCACGAAATAGCGAAGATCACGCGCCGGGAGTGTGTAGCCCCCGGCTTTTGGTGTGTGGGCTTTCGGGCGCCGCGCATCGCCCGTGAGGCCCGAGCGGCACAGTACGTCGCGATCGATCAACCAGGCAGATTCGCCGTGCGGCTCCCCCTCGGCATCTGGACAGTCGAGGGCGACGAGATCACGGTTCTCTTCCGAGAGTGGGGCGAGCGGACGACGCAGCTCGCGCAGAGCGGCGTCGGCACGTCCGTGGATCTCATCGGTCCGCTCGGGAATGAGTTCTCCGCTCCGGCGGCAGGCTCGCGCGCGACTATCGTGGCGGGCGGCCTCGGAGTCGTTCCGTTCTGGCTCCTCGGCAAACGCTTACTCGAAGATCACGTGCGCACCAGAGTCGTGCTCGGCGCGCGAACGGCGTCGCTGCTCGTCGGTGCCTCGGAATTACGAGCGCTCGGCTTGCGCGTCGAACTGTGCACGGATGATGGAAGCGACGGTATTCGCGGCACCGTGCTTGACGTGCTGGCAGATGGCCCGCCTGCGGACATCATCTACGGCTGCGGGCCGCCGCAGATGCTTCGAGCGCTTTGCGCGCACGCCGTATCGTCGCGAGTTCCGTGCGAGATATCTATGGAAGAGACATTCGGCTGCTCGATGGGCACGTGCTGGGGCTGCGTCGTTCCCGTCCGCCGCGGTGCGAAGCAGGGGAGCGGATATCCGAAAGCGCCGGGCGAGTCGCGCCAGTACGACTATTCACGGGTCTGCGCCGACGGCACCGTATATGCTGCCGCGGATCTCGTGTGGAGCACATGACCCAGCTGCCGGGCGAACGGATCGATCCCACAACGCGCATCGGAAATGCAGAGCTCAAGAACTTTGTCATCGCGGCGAGCGGCTGCTACAATCGCGGGGCCGAGTTCGCGCGCGTCACCGATGTGAGCGCGTATGGCGCGATCACACTGAAGAGCGTCGCTCTGCAGCCGCGGCTGGGCAACGGGATGCCGCGCGTGCTGCCCACGCCGGCGGGAATGCTGAATGCGATCGGCCTGCAGGGGCCGGGCATCGAGCACTTTCTCAAGCACGAAGCGCCGCATCTTCACGAAGTTCCCACGGCGGTGATCGCAAGCGTCGCCGGCTTTTCGGTCGCGGAATTCGCCGAAGTGGCCGCGCGCATGGACGGGTTGGCGAACGTCGTCGCCATCGAACTCGACGTCTCATGCCCGAATGTGGATCGCGAAGGCGAGTGCTTCGCGGCAAATCCGGACAGCACGGCTGAAGTTGTCCGGGCCGTCAAAGCGCGCGTGCGTCTTCCGGTCATCGCGAAGCTGACACCGAACGTCTCCGACATACAACCCATCGCACGCGCTGCCGAACGCGCGGGCGCGGATGCGATCTCGCTGATAAACGCGGTGCGCGGCATGGCGATCGACGTCGCGCAAGCGCGCCCGTGGCTCGCTAACGTGAGCGGGGGATTGACCGGTCCGGCGATCCGGCCGGTGGCGGTGCTGGCGGTCTGGGAGGCGGCGCAAGCGGTGCGTGTCCCGATCATCGGCATGGGCGGCATCGAGACCGGCCGCGACGCGCTCGAATTCGTCTTGGCGGGCGCAAGCGCGGTTGCGATCGGCACCGCGAACTTTCGAAATCCGGACGTCGCCGCTCACGTCGCAGACGCGCTGTGTGTCGCAGCCGAGCAACGCGGGGTCGCGTCGGTCCGGGAACTGGTTGGTTTAGCGAATCCGGGGTTTGCCGCCGAAAGGTTGCGCTAGGTGACGCAGTTGATCGTCGCGCTCGACGAGCCGGACTATGGACACGCTCGTGTCGTCGTGGAGCGGACCGCGCCGGCGGTCGAGTGGTATAAAGTAGGCTACGAAGCGTACTACGGTTACGGCGACCTCATTCTGACGCTGCTGCGCGAAGCCGGCAAGCAGATATTTCTCGACTTGAAACTGCACGATATCCCGAACACCGTCACCGCGGCGGTGCGGGCAAGCGCACGCAGCGGGGCCACGCTCTTGACGGTGCATGCGGGCGGCGGTGCGACGATGCTCAGCGCGGCAGTCGCGGCGAAGACCGCCGGATTGCGCATCATCGCCGTCACAGTGCTCACGAGTCTGACGGCTGAAGATCTGCGCAGCGTGGGCATCGCGTCGGACCCGAAGGATCAGGCGCTGCGCCTCGCGCTGCTTGCTCGGAACTGCGGCATCGACGGCGTGGTTTGCGCGGTTGAGGATGCTGCGCGCATACGGCGTGAGTGCGGACCTGGCTTCGCGATCGTCTGCCCAGGAGTTCGGCCGCCGGGTGCGCCGGCCGGCGACCAACGCCGCGTCGCGACCCCGGCCGACGCCGCGCTTGCGGGCGCCGATTTCATCGTCGTAGGCAGGCCTGTGACGAAGTCCGACGATCCAGGCGCGGCGGCTCGCGCGATCGTCGACCAACTGCGCCTGTCGTAGTAGGGCGAGCATCGCTCGCCCCGCATCGACATCGCGCACGTTTCGAATCCGACACAAACATTGCCCCGGCTTTGCCCGCTCTTCCGGCCTCACTGACACCGTAGGTTCCGCGGCGATTTCGCGCCAACCAACGGCCATGACATCGGATGAAGTGCTCGCGCTTCTCGAACGCCGCGGCGCCATGCTCACAGGGCATTTCGTGTTGTCTTCCGGATTGCACAGCGATCGCTTCATCCAAAAATTCCGGATCTTTGAGGATCCCCCAACGGCAGAAGCAGTGTGCGGGGCGCTAGCGGAACGGCTGAAGGACTCGAAACCGCAAGTCGTGGTCGCGGCGGCGATCGGCGGCGTGATTCCAGGCTACATCGTTGCAAAGGCGCTTGGTGTGCGCGATATCTTCATCGAAAAAGAGAACGGCGAGCCGACGCTGAGGCGCGGCTTTTCGATCGCGGCCGGCGAGCGCGTCGCCGTCGTCGAAGATGTGATGACCACCGGTAAATCCACGGAAGAGATCATCCGCGTCGTGCGCGCACACGGCGGCGACGTCGTGGCGATCGGCGCGGTGGTCAAACGCGGCCGCGTTCATCTGCCCATAGAGGTGACCGCGTTGCTCGATCTTCCGCTCGCAGATTTTCGACCGGATGAATGCGAGCTTTGCAAGCGCGGCGTGCCGCTCCAGGACCCGGGCAGCCGCCGCTCGTCGACTCCTCAATAAATATTACGGGTCCACGGGGTCAATAGGCGCGTCGACGGGCGGCGCTTCGACGGGCGGCGGGTCGCCGCCGAAAGCGTTCACTCGATCGATTGCGGCACTAAGACCATCCTGACAGAATGTGCGGATGCCGGCCGTCGCGCGGTCGATCGCCTCCGGAAGTGCCTTCTCTTCCTCACCCGTGAATGCGCCCAGAACCGTGCCGATCGCGTCCATGGTCGCGCGCCCGACGCCGAATCGCAATCGCGGATATTCTTGCGTTCCGAGCGCGTACGTGATGGACTTCAAACCGTTGTTGCCGCCATCGCTTCCGCCCCGCCGCACGCGCAGGCGCGCGAACGGCAGATTGATGTCATCGCATACGACGAGGATATCGGAGATCTCTATTTTATAGAAGGCGGCGATCGGCGCCACCGCGTCGCCGGAGGCGTTCATGTAGGTCTGCGGCAAGACGAGCAGCGCGTCGAGCGCGGGTGCCTGCACGATGCGGGCGTCAAAGCGCGAGCGCCACGTCTCGAGCTGCTCGGCGGCCGCGATGGAGCGCACGATACGAAAACCGATGTTGTGGCGAGTGCGAACGTATTGGGCCCCGGGATTGCCGAGGCCCACGATCAAGCGCATAGGCGACTACGCCCCGATCAGGCTTCCGGCTCCTCCGCCGGCTTCTTGCCGATGAGCTCCGGCTCGGCCACGACCGGTTCGCCGACCGCGGCAACAGGCGCGACTTCCTCAACCTTCGACGGCGGCAGAACGGCGATGACCACATCATCGGGCTCGTCCACGTAGCGGACGCCCTCGATGACGGGCAGCTCGCGGATATGGATCGCATCGGTGATGTTGAGATCGCGAACGTCGACCTCGATGTGGTCGGGGATGCTTCCGGGTAGCGCGGCCACCGTGACTTCGCGCGCCACGATGTCGAGGATGCCGCCTTCTTTCACTCCGGCCGCAGTGCCGATCGCGACGACGCGCACCATCGTCTCGACCTCTTCGTTGAGATCGACGGCGTGCAGATCGACGTGCAGCAGATGTTTGGTTATCGGATCGAGCTGGCGCTCGTGCAGCAAGACCGGTGTCGCGCTGCGGCCGTCGATCTCAAGGTTGATGACGGAGTGCGCGCCGTGGCTGAGCGCAGCGCGCAGGTCTTTGGCCTCGATGACGATCGCGACGGCTTCGCCGAACGCGTGCCCGTAGACGATGCCCGGCACCTTGCCCTCTTCGCGCAGGCGTTTGACTGATTTTGTGCCGATGGCCGTGCGAGGCTTAGCGGCAAGGGTTATCTGTTCCATTATGTTCCTTTGTGTCAGTGGGCGAGCGATGCTCGCCCCACGACGAACTTGTGTCTATGGGCGATGTGCGAGCGACGCCGGCTCGCCGACAGAAAGTTTGTCGAACAGCGAGCCGGTTCGCTGCGTCGCCGCCAGCTCGCCCTCTTGCTCTTCGTAGAGTTCGGAAATCGAACGGTTGGTGCTGATCCGCTTGATCGTCTCGGCGAGCATGGGCGCGACCGAGAGCACTTTGATCTTCTCGCCGCGGATGTCGTGAGGCACCGGAATCGTGTTCGTGACGATCACTTCCGCAATCGGCGAGTCGATAAATTTCTTTGCGGCATCACCCGCGAAAATGCCGTGCGTCGCGCACGTGACGACCGATACGGCACCACGCTCCAAGAGCGCTTCGGCCGCCTTGACGAGCGTGCCGCCGGTGGAGATCATGTCGTCGATAATGACCGCCGTCTTCCCCTGAAGGTCGCCGACCACTTCGCTCACTTCGTTGACGTCCGGCCGCGGCCGCCGCTTGAAGACGATGGCGACCGTTGCCTGGAGACGCTTTGCAAACGCTTCGGCGCGCGCGACGCCGCCGGCATCGGGCGAGACCACCACGATGCCCGGACCCTGCAGCTTCTTCGAATTGATGAGATGATTCGCGAGGATATAACTTGCAGTGAGGTTGTCCACCGGCTGATCGAAGAAACCCTGGATTTGCGCGGCATGCAGATCGACGGTCACGATACGGTCCGCGCCGGCCGTCACGAGCAGATTTGCGACCAATTTTGCGGAGATCGGCTCGCGGCCTTTGGTCTTCTTATCTTGCTTCGCGTAGCCGTAGTACGGTATCACGGCCGTGATGCGCGCCGACGACGCGCGGCGAAGCGCATCGATCATCAGCAGCATCTCCATCATCGAATCGTTCACGCCGCACAGGCCGTCGGCCGACTTGCAGATGGATTGGATCACGAAGACATCGGCGCCGCGCACGTTCTCGTGGATCTCGATGCGGCGTTCGTCGTTGGCGAACGTCGTCACGAGCGCTTTACCGAGGCGCGTTCCTAAACTCTTGGCGATATCTTCAGCGAGCGCAGGATTGGACGTGCCCGAGAAGAGGACCGGTTTTGCCGTAGCCATAACAGCGGTTCTCCCGTAGTAGGGCAAGCATCGCTTGCCCATCTCCACCGCGCACGGCCGAGCGACCGGAACCAGGCCAGAGTCGTAAGCCGCAGGCGCCGCATGGACTTCTACGAAGCCTTCCAGCAAACCCCTGGCGATGGAGCGCCGCGCTGTGCCGAAATTCGAAGTCGTTTCCCCATTTTCTCCCTCCGGAGACCAACCGCAGGCGATAGCCAGTCTCGCCGACGGGATTCGCCGCGGCGACCGCGCGCAGACGCTGCTGGGCGTGACCGGCAGCGGCAAGACCGCGACGATGGCATGGACGGTCGAAGCGGTCCAAAAACCAACGCTCGTGCTCTGCCACAACAAGACGCTGGCGGCGCAGTTATGCGGCGAATTCAAGGAATTCTTCCCGAAAAATGCAGTCGAATATTTCGTCTCCTACTTCGACTACTATCAGCCCGAGGCGTACATCCCGTCGTCCGACACATACATCGAGAAGGACTCGTCCATAAACGATGAGATCGAGCGGCTGCGGCACTCCGCAACGCAGTCGCTGCTGACGCGCCCCGACACGCTCATCGTCGCGTCCGTCTCCTGCATCTTCGGTTTGGGATCGCCGTCGGACTATATGGAGATGTCGCTTAGCGTGCGCCGCGGCCAAGAGTTCGATCGAGACAAGCTCTTGCGCAAGCTCGTGGACATGCAGTATACGCGCAATGACATCGCGATGGTGCGCGGCACCTTCCGCGTGCGGGGCGACGTGCTCGAATTCGTCGCGGTTGACGACGAGATCGTGACGCGCCTGGATTTCTTCGGCGATCAGGTCGAGAGCATCACACGGATCAACCAAGTCACCGGCGAGCTCATCGAAGAGGTCGACAGCCTGACGATTTTTCCCGCCAAGCATTTCATCACGCCTGAAGAGAAATTGCGGCGTGCGTGCCTTTCGATCCAAGAAGAGCTGGACGACCGCCTGGCGTTCTTCAAA
The DNA here is from genome assembly GCA_035295225.1 of Candidatus Eremiobacteraceae bacterium. Classification (NCBI taxonomy): domain Bacteria; kingdom Bacillati; phylum Vulcanimicrobiota; class Vulcanimicrobiia; order Candidatus Eremiobacterales; family Candidatus Eremiobacteraceae; species Candidatus Eremiobacteraceae bacterium. Next base: position 78,285 of record DATGJI010000058.1, read on the forward strand.
CGCGAAGGCCGATTGCTCGAAGCGCAGCGCCTCGAGATGCGCACGCGCAACGATCTGGACAGCCTGCGCGAACTGGGCTACTGCAACGGCATCGAAAATTATTCGCGCCATCTGACGGGTCGCGCACCAGGTCAGACTCCGTTCTGCTTGCTGGATTTCTTTCCCGACGACTGGCTGCTGTTCGTGGACGAATCGCACGTCACGCTGCCGCAAGTGCACGGCATGTATCAGGGCGATCGTTCGCGCAAAGAGGCGCTCGTGGAGTTTGGTTTCCGGCTTCCGTCGGCGCTCGACAACCGGCCGCTCACGTTTGACGAGTTCGACAAACACCTCAACCAGGTCGTGTATGTCTCGGCGACGCCCGGAAAATACGAGCGGACGAACGCCTCGCAGATCGTCGAACAGATCATCAGACCCACCGGCTTGGTCGATCCGCAGATCGTGCGACGGCCGACGGCCGGCCAAGTGGACGATTTGATGGAAGAAGTGCGCACCCGCGCGGAGGCCGGTGAGCGAACGCTCGTCACAACACTGACGAAGAAGATGGCCGAGGATCTCACGGACTATCTGCTCGAGGCGAACGTCCGCGCACGCTATCTGCACTCGGAGATCGAAACGCTCGAACGCATCGCGATCCTGCGCGACTTGCGGTTGGGTGAATTCGACTGCCTCGTCGGCATCAATCTCTTGCGCGAAGGCCTGGACCTGCCGGAAGTCTCGCTGGTCGCTATCCTCGACGCCGATAAAGAAGGCTACTTGCGTTCTGAGACGTCGCTCATCCAGACGATCGGGCGCGCGGCGCGCAACGTCAGCGGCATGGTGTTGATGTACGCGGATAATGTGACGGCATCGATGGAGCGCGCGATGTCCGAGACCGAACGGCGGCGAGCCAGACAAGTCGCCTATAACACCGAGCACGGGATCGATCCGCAGTCCATCCGTAAGTCGGTGCGCGACATCTTGACCGCGGCGTATGAGTCGTCGGAGACGAAGTCGCGGCGGGTGCTCAAAGACGTGCCGCGCGACGTGCTCATGGCGACCATCACCAAACTCGACCGCGAGATGCGCGAGGCTGCCGCGAAGCTGGAATTCGAGAAGGCTGCCGCACTGCGCGACGAGCTATGGGAATTGCGCAAGCAGCTTCCGGACGGCGGCGACTCCACGCTCTCGAAGAAAGCGCCCACGATCTTCGGCCAGAAGGTGCGCGAAGCAGCCCTGTTCTGACGGCCTAAATCTCAAACGGCGGAACTACTTCGGTTGCGGCGGCGTGAACAGGTCTATCACGGACATGCTGAAGCCCGGCAGACTCTCGTGCTGGAACACATCGGAGCGAGCGAGCCGCTGTGTTCCCGTGCTCTTGCGAATCGTCACGGTCTGCTCGGCTGTGTCCACAAGCACGACCGCTTGCGCGCCGGCGGCGAGATAGACGCGTACTTTCTCTTCAACGTCCTTCGAACGATCGTCGGGGGAGAGGATCTCCACCGCCAAGTCGGGCGCAACGCGAGGAACTTCGGTCTCCAATTGCACCAGGTATGGCAAGCGCGCATACGACAAGAACGCGACGTCCGGTACGAGCGGCCGCCGCTCCTCACCTGGCGGCGCGACCTGGAATCGCCACTCCGTGCCCACCATGCCGGCGCCAGTGGTGCGAGCCCACGTGCCGAGCGCTATGGCAAAGCCCGTCTGCGCGAGCGCGTGCTTGCGCTGCGGGCTCACCTTTTGAACGGCTCGGCCATTGATCCATTCGAGCGCCGGTTTGGTCTCCGGCAAAATGATTTCGCGCATTGCCATGAACTCACTCGAAGTATATCATGGTGGTGCGCCGACCCGTCAATAATTCTTCTAGAACACGAGCATCGAAAGGCGAATCAGCGATGAGAGCGTTGGTATTGAGCGGCGGCGGGGCGCGCGGCGCGTACGAAGCCGGCGTCGTCACGTCGCTCTGCAAGGCGAAGCAATTCGACATCGTGTGCGGCACCTCGATCGGAGCGATCAACGCATCGCTCGTCGCACAGGGCGACATCGATGCGCTCGGCCGCCTATGGCATGGTATCGCAGCGCGCGATATCATCCGCTATATCCCGCAAGTCGACATCCTGAAGAACATGGTCGCTATCGCCGGCGCCGTTGGTGCGGACAACGCGTTCAAGAAAATCGGCGACCTCTTGCACTTGTGGCACGACTATCGCGCACTTGGTGCGCCAGCAAATCTCATGGGGTTGCGGGGTGCGGTCAGCTCCGACCCCGTCATCCAGATCCTACAGGATTGTCTGGATTGGCAAAAACTCCAAGCATCGCCGACGACGCTTGTCGTCACCGGAACCAACCTGACGCGCGGCACGACCGAAGGATTCTTTCGCTTTCATACAAGCCGCGCGGCGATCGAAGCGACGTTCGCCGACAAGGCTGGGGCCACACGGTTCCCTCTCGCCGCCGAGACGTACAACAGTGCGGTCCGCGCATCCGCCGCGATTCCGGGCGCGTTCACCCCAGTCAACTTTGCGCCGGCGGGCTCGATCGCATTCGACTACGTGGATGGCGGCGTCGCGAACAACACGCCGATCGGGCTTGCGGTGGACGCCGGGGCCACGGACGTCACGGTCGTCTTCATGGATCCGTCCGATGACAAGCCGCGCCAGCAGTCGGCGAACAACCTCGCGCAGATCGCGTTTGCGAGCTACGACGTCATGCAGCAGAAGATCCTCGAAGACGACCTCAAGCTTGCGTGCACCGTGAACGATCTCGATGCGACGACGCGCGGCGCGAAGCATAAGATCGTCATCGATCTTTGGAGCGTGCGGCCGAAAGAGCCGCTCGGGCTCTCCGTGTTGGGATTCAACGAGCAAGCTGCGCTGGACGCGGCATTCGCACAGGGTTTGCAGGACGGTCAATCACCGCAACGCGTGACGTTCCCGTAAAAAGAGAGGGGCCGACGCAAGGTCGACCCCTCGTTTCGGGTTCCGTCGTAGGGCAAGCAATGCTTGCCCTCGCGCCTAGAGTCTCGGTAGTTGCGGGGGAACCCGCTTGCGGACCGGGATCTTCATATGCACGAGATGCGCATCTGGTCCGGTTCTGCCCGACGCCAGCGCCATGCGCGCTCCGGCTGTGCCGAGCGCCGGCGCGTAGATGTGGTAGTCGAAGCTCAGCGAGTTGCGGCCGCCCTGCACTTCGCGCACGACGAAGTAGCCCGGAGCTTTGCTTGCGACGTAGAGCCCGCGAGTGTCGCCATCCGGCGTCAGCATGACATGATACGCCGAACGGAGATCGATCGTCTGAGCGAACGTCGAGTCGAGACGAACGATAGCTTGACCGTTCACGAGCTGACCCGTGCCGTTATCCTCAATCGTCGGCGATGTCGTCTTGGAGCCATACGCGTTCACCGTTTGGCCGCCGCGGGTCGGAGTGAACGTGTTGAGCGAGCCATGGTAGAAGACGTTGCCGGCGCAATCGACGAAGAACACATCGTTCGCATTTTGATCCGTGAGGACGAGAGGATACGTCTTGCTGGTCGAGCAGCTCGAAGCATCCGAGCGGCCGATCATACCGATGTATTGGCCCTCGATGTCGGAACCGCGTCCTCCGGAAGCCGGATTGCGACCTTGGATCGCTTGCAAACCTGCCGCATCCGCTGCGGCATCTAATGCATCACCGGTGCCGGCGAGCGCGTACATCGCAGTATTCCCGGTATATGAGATCCCGAGAACGCCATAGCCTTGACCGGACGACGTCCCCACGACGCCGTCGAAAGCGCTGCCGCCGTCGGCGTCAGCATAGATCGCATCGCTGCCGAAGCTGATCGCATAGACACCGTATCCGCCGGCATCGCTGCCGAATTGACCGCCATTACCCGACTGGCTATTGCCGTCGACACCCGGCCCGCTCGTTGACTGGCCGTAGACGCCGAAGCCCTTGTTCGCGACACCTTCGAGGCCGAAACCCTTGCCGGTCTTGCCTTCCAGACCTGGGCCGGCGCCGTTGTTGTTGTACTGCTGACAGGGCGACATACTCGTGCACGTCACGATGCTGAACGGCCCTAACTTGACTGCATCGCCGTTTGCGAGCGCCGGCCCCAAGGCCAATCCGCCCGCGAGAATGCCGGCAGACGCCGTCACGGCGGCGACCGCTAATAGCGTCCGCCAAGATTTCGATTGCATGAAATTCCCCTCCGACAATTGAGTAGCGATAGACTTGACCGGCGCCCTGTTTCTCACGCGCACGACCAACCGGGCTTAGTTTACATCGCAGGCGTCCGCGTAGCATCCCGGCCAAGTCCCCGCGGCGAAATAATGATAAGAAAGACCCACCGACTGCACGGTCCCTTAGCATCGGGCCAACCGGTCGGTGGGTAGTCTAGACGGCAATCAGTGGACGGGAGACGGACCCTCCCTCGTTAGTCGGCCTTTGAAAAAGAATGCAACACCGTAAGCGCGCCGTTCTCCGTTAATTTGAAGATCGTACCGTAACCGAATTGACCGCCGGTAAACGTCGTGCCGTAGAGATTCCCATCGCTTCCCAATGTCAAAGGTGCTAGCACGGTGTAACCTTCGGAGGATGAAAACGAGTGGATTGTTGTCGCGATCTGGGTTGACGGATTGTACTTGTAGACATAGCCCAAGCCGAACGTACCGCCGAAGCACGTCGCACCGTATACATATCCATCATTGCCAAACATCGGCCCGGAGCAAGCGCCGGATTGGTGGGGCGGGGGCGCAAATATTAGGAGCGCGGTGAACAAGTTTGAGTACTGAAACGCGAAGAGATTACCGTCTTGATAGCCGCCTAGTCCGCTTACATTACCGTATACCACGTCATTGGCGGGCGCGAGCCAGCCCACGGGCGATTGATTGGCGAGCATGCTCGACCCCGAGAAGTTGTAAACAACCGACTCAGTAGGTTGAGATCCCTGATGAAATTGCAATTCATACAACGTTCCATAGCCGAATCCACCACCACTCTGTGTCGTACCAATGAGTGTTCCCGATGTAGGATCTATCACTACAAGCGGTGAGTTCGGATGCGAGCCGTCGCCGCTTGACCCGAACGTGTGCAGCGTGGTCAGCGTGCCGAAAAAATCTAAGCTATAGATCGTCTGGCTTCCGCCTATCAATCCCGTTGTACCATAGAGTGTTCGCAATCCGCCCTGACCGAATCCGTAGTAAAGTCCGCCGCTCGGATGGCATCCCTCGCCTGAACCAAATTGGTGAAGCGTCGATAGCGTGGTGCCGTCGAACCCGAACACTGTGCCGCAGCTCAGCGTCAGGTTGCCGCCTGATGAGGTGATGCCGTATAAGTTACCGTCCGGACCAAGCATGATGTCTTGCGGGTTAGTGCCGTTACCAACGTTGCCGGCGCCTCCGAAGTTGTATTCCAAGGCAAACGATCCAGCAGCGGTGACCCGAAATATAGATCCATAGCCGAACGCTCCGCGCGTCGGGATCGTACCGTAGAAAACGCCAGGCGATCCTTCGAACAACGGCGATGCCTGTGTCCCCTGCTGTAATGCGCCCATGCTCGCTTGCGGAGAAGCGAGAGAACACAATGAAAGAATCGAGAGCGCCAAAGCTAGTCGCTTATGTCGAATACTCGGATCGGAGTGCTGCATGATGCCGCCCCTATTCGTCAGGTTGCAAATAAGAAAGCCAACCACGGCGCGAGCTTGAGCTCGCGGCCTTGATCGGCCTTCGAGGCGCCTTGGCGTTGCCCTTGATTAATGCAACGCGATACCCGCTGGGCGGATGAGAAAGCTGTTGCCCCCGCCCAATGTTGCGCCTGGAAACGAAGCGTTGGTGTAGCCGGGTCCGTAAATCGTGATATAGCCGAATTGATTGCCTACGAAGCCTGAATTCGCCACAAACAGTGTGCCGAGGGAGTTCACCGCGATGCCAGATGGGTTGTAAAGATTGGGATTCGGCGACCCGATGCCGAGTCCGCGCGTTTGCGTAGGGCGGTTTGTGCCATTCAGTGCGGTGTATTCTCGAACCGTGGCATCGAAGTCGCATGAGACATAGATATGACCGGCAGCGTCGAGCGAGATGCCGTCGGGTTGGTTGCAGTTGCCGCCAAAAAAGACATAAGGCGCGACGTTGCCGGTTGCGCCCGGCGCGTAGATCGTGATCGTGTTGCTGTTAATGTTCGTCACATAGACGTAACCATTGGCGTCGACGGCGAGGTACTGCGGCTGGTTCAAAAGCGTGGTCGCCCCGGCGATCGTGGCAATCGGGGCCTGATTGCCGGTGGGATTCGGGCCGTATTCGACGACGCTGTTCGAACTAAAATTCGCCACCCATATGTGCTGGGATGAATCGATCCAGATACCGACCGGCGTGGATAGCCCCGTCGCATTTCCGATAACCGTGTTGATCGGCGCCTGGTTTCCGTTCGCACCCGGCGGGTACTCCGTGATGCTACTCGTATTGCTGTTCGTCACCCAGATATTCCCCGCATTATCCACGGCGACGCCCTGTGGAACGGAAAGACCGGTCGACGTTCCAATGATCTGCTGCGACGGCAACTGTCCGCCCTTGGCCGACTGCGGAAAAACGAGTACTTGGTCGATTTCCTGAACTCCAGATTCATTGCTCGCATCCGTGATATACATCGAACCATTGCTCGGCGGCGGCGTTGGTCCGATGGGAATACCACCCCCGCCGGATCCGCCGCAGCCCGCGAACAATGCGCACGCAGCGGCGATGGATGCAGCCGACATAACCGATGACGTGCGAGAGGAAGTCTTACTGATCATTGCACTCCTCGACAGTCGCCCTCATTTTCAAGCATCATACTCCAGACAAGCGTCCGCTTGATGAGAAGGGGGTAAAAAGTAGCGTTCCCATGTCGTATTGTCTTCAATCCGGCGCTATCACCTGTTGCGCTGAAGGACCGCTGCGAACCTTAGGATTTGCCAAGAGCAGCAGCGCGAGCAACGACACGAAGAACAGCACGCCCGAGATCCTAAATAGGTTTTCATAGGCGATCGCGTTCGCATCGAGTTGCGTCATCTGCGCGATTTGCGCAAGAGCTAAAGCATGCGCTTGCACAGCGCCGTAACCGTGTTGTTCGAAAAATGCCTGCAGTTGTGCGAGCGTCTGCCCGACGACCGCTCTTCCGGTGTTGACGCCCGATGATAGTCCTGCATACACCGACGCCGTATCCGACTGCAAGTACGTCGTCAGCGCCGCGATGCCCAGACTCCCGCCGAGCTGACGGACGAGAGTGAGCAGGCCGGACGCGCTCGCCGTCTGATCGAGCGGCACGGACGACATGGTGACGACCGTGAGCGGAACGAAAAGCAGACCGATCCCGAATCCTTGCGCGGCGCGCGGCCAGAAGAGATCCCAGTAGCCCGCATTTTGGTAGAGATAGCCCATCACCCACGAACCGATGCCGAACACGATCAAGCCGGCAGCCATGAGCACGCGCGCGTCGATGCGCGACGAGAGCCTGCCTACGACCACCATGCTCAAAGCCGTCGCGACCGCTCCCGGCAGCAGTGCGACGCCCGTCTGCCACGCATCCCAACCCAAAAGCGTCTGCATGAACAACGGCAGGACGAGGCTCAGTCCGAAAAGTCCGAAGCCGGAGACGATGCTGATCACGTTGCCCGCGGCGAACGATCGATTCTTGAATATGCGCAAGTCCACGAGCGGATACCGGGTCATGATCTCGCGCGCGATGAACGTGATGAGCCCTCCGACCGCGGTGATGCTCAAGATCACGATCGTCGGCGAGTTGAACCAGTCGTCGTGCTGACCGCGCTCGAGCACGTATTGAAGCGAGCCGAGTCCGAGCACCATTGAGCCGAGACCGATGTAATCGAACGAACCTGCGGGCTTCACCCGGTACGGCGGATCTTCGATGTATGCGAGCGTCATCAAGAACGCGATGATGCCGAGCGGGATGTTGATGAAGAAGATCAGCGGCCAATCATAGTTGGCGACGAGGTATCCGCCGAGCAGCGGTCCGATCGCGGGCCCGGCCATCGCCGCCATGCCGAAGATCGCCATCGCCTTGCCGCGCTGATCGCGGGGGAATGATTCGAACATAATGGCCTGCGCGGTCGGCTGAAGCGCCCCGCCGCCGAAGCCCTGAACGATCCTATAGAAGACGAGCTGCCAGATGTTCGTCGCCGTGCCGCATAGCAGCGACGCGAGCGTGAAGATCGCGACGCAGATCGCATAGAAGCGCTTGCGTCCGAGCGCCGCCGTCAACCAGCCGTTGAGCGGCATGACGATGAGCGCGGACAGGATATAGCCGGTCGCGACCCATGCCACTTCGTCGATGGACGCGCCGAGATTGCCGGCGATTTTGTCGAGCGCGACATTGACGATCGTCGAGTCGATGATCGCCATGATCACGCCGAGCATGACAGTCGCGGAGACGAGCGCGAGCGAACGCGGCGCGATCTCCACGTGAGAAGGCGCGCCGGCCGCCGTCGTCTGTGCGGGCACTTAGTCCGAGGTTTGCTCTGCCCGACGAGCGCGACGCTCGCGGAATCGGTCTTCGGCTCCCGCGATGATCATGTAGAGCAACGGTATGATCACGAGGTTCAGCAGCGTTGAGACGAGCATGCCGCCGACGACAGCCGTGCCGAGTGAATGCCTGCTGTTCTGACCCGCGCCGCTCGCGAACACGAGCGGCATGATGCCGAAGATGAAGGCGAATGACGTCATCAAGATCGGGCGCAACCGGGTTTGCGCCGCTTGCAACGCGGCCTGGGCGACCGGTACGCCCTGATTTCTCAAGAGATTCCCGAACTGCACGATGAGAATCGCGTTCTTGCTTGCAAGGCCGACGAGCATCACAAGACCGACCTGGCAGAAGATGTCGTTCTGCGTGCCTCGCAAGTAGACCGCGCCAAGCGCACCCAGGATCGCAAGCGGCACGGCCATGATGATGATCAGCGGATCCACGAGGCTCTCGTACTGCGCCGCGAGCACGAGGAATACGAACACCACGGCCAGACCGAAGATGACGATGGTGACGCTGCCCGCTTCGATCTGGTCGAGCGACGTGCCGGTCCAATCGTACGTCATGCCTTTGGGAAGTATCTGGCCCAGCAGCTTCTGCATCTCTTCGATGGCCTGACCGGACGAGACGCCGGGGCCCGGACTTCCGTTGAATTCGATCGAGCGGAAGAGATTGTAATGATAGATGGCCGGAGGCCCGAGCGTGCGCTGCACCGTCATGAACGAGCTCAGCGGCACCATGGCGTTTGCATCGTTTTTCACGTAGTAGTTGTTGAGGTTCTCGATTCTCGACCGATACGGCGCATCCGCCTGCACGTACACGCGATACGATTTGTTCTGATAATTGAAATCGTTGACATAGTCGGAGCCGAGCAACACTTGCAGCGTGTCGAACACGTCGCTGAGCTTCACGTGCAGCGCCTGCACGGCGTCGCGATCGATGTTCAGCTCGAGCTGCGGGCTGTCGGCGCGGAAGGTCGTGAAGACGGAGCTCAGTATCGGGGTTTTGGCAGGCGACAGGTCGGTGTTGGCAATGTACTCGATCTTGCCCGCCGTCTGCGCGAGCGCCGGGATGCCGAGGTTGCCCTGATCTTCCACCTCTAAGTCGAAGCCGCCGATGCTGCCGGCGCCTTGAATCGCGGGCGGATTGAACGCGTACACCGACGCCCCGGTGATCCCGAACAGTTTGCCGCTGAGCCGCCCGATGATCGCCTGCGCCGATTGATTCGAAGCGCGCCGGTCGGACCACGGCTTGAACTTGCCGAACATGATGCCGTTGTTCGAGCCGGACCCGAAGAACGAGAAGCCCGAGACGCTGAACACGTCCGTGACGTCCGGTTCAGTTTTCAAGACGCCGTAGGCTTGCGCCATGATCTTGTCCGTGTACTCGAGCGGCGACCCCGGCGGACCTTGCGCGACGACGATGAAGTAGCCTTGATCCTCGTCGGGTATGAATCCGGTGGGAACGATCTTGAACATGAAGACCGTGGCGACCAGAAGCACGACGAAGACGCACAGCACCCACGCGCGCTGGCGGACGATGCCCGGCAGCAGACGCTTATAGAAATCGCGGACACGCTGTATGAATCCGCCGACCGCGCGCATGAAGGCGTTGTGGCTCGGCGCTTCACCTTCGAGCAGCACGGCTGCGAGCGCGGGGGCGAGCGTCAATGCTGTGAAGGCTGAGATGGTGATCGTCGACGCGATCGTCAGCGCGAACTGCTTGTAAAGCTCGCCCGTCGTTCCGGGGAAGAACGCCACCGGCACGAACACGGCGAGCAGCACGAGCGACGTCGCGATGACTGCGCTCGCGATCTCGGCCATGGCGAGCGGCGCAGCCTCCTTCGCCGATTTCTTGTGCTCGTGGATGTAACGGACGATGTTCTCGACGACGACGATCGCGTCGTCCACGACCAATGCGGTCGCGAGCGTCAGGCCGAAGAGCGTGAGCGTGTTTATCGAGAAATTGAAGGCCTTGAGCAACGCGAACGTGCCGAGCAGCGAAACGGGAATCGTGCATGCCGGGATGAGCGTGGCGCGCCAATCCTGTAAGAAGAGGAAGATCACGAGCACGACGAGTGAGATCGCGAGCGCCAACGTCTGCAGCACTTCATGGATGGATTCGTTGACGAAGGTCGTCGCATCGAAAGCTACGTTATAGTGGACGCCCGGCGGGAAATCTTTCGCAAGCCGCGCCATCGCGTCGTTGACGCCCTGCGAGACCGTTAGCGAGTTCGCGTTCGCGAGCTGCAGGATTCCGATGCCGATCGCCGTCTTGCCGTCGAACTTCAGATTCGTGGAATAATCCTGCGCGCCGAGATCCACGCGGCCCACGTCCGAGACGCGAACCAAGTAGCCGGCGCCGCTCTTGATGACGATGTTGGCGAATTCTTGCGGTGTGGTGAGACGGCCGGCGACCCGCACGTTGAGCGTGTACGGCTGTCCGGGCGGCGACGGCGCCGCGCCCACTTGTCCAGCCGCGACTTGGACGTTTTGCTCCGATAGCGCCGTCGTGACGTCGTCGGCCGTCAGGCCGTATGACTGCAGCTTGGCGGGATCGAGCCAGAGCCGCATCGCGTACTTGCGCTCGCCGAACACGAGGACGCTGCCGACGCCTTTCACGCGCTGCAGCGCTTCCGTGACGTAGCGGTCCGCGTAATTGCTCAAGAACAGGCTGTCGAGTTTCGGGTCGTCGGACGTGATCGCAAGCGCCATGACAAAAGACGACGAGTTCTTGTTCACGATGATGCCGGTCTGCTTGACCTGCGCCGGCAAGAGACCTTGCGCTTCGTTGACGCGCGTCTGCACGTCTTGCGCCGCTTTGTCCGGATCGCGGCCGAGGTCGAACGTGGCTGTGATCGAGCTCGCGCCGTCGGCGGTGCTGCTCGACGACATGTAGCGCATGCCCTCGGCGCCGTTGATGCTTGCCTCGAGCGGATTGGTGACCGAAGTCTCCACCGTCTCGGCGTTCGCGCCGATGTACTCCGACTGCACTGAGATCTGCGGCGGAGCGATGTTCGGATACTGCGCGACGGGCAGCGACGGGATCGAAAGCGCGCCAGCAAGCAAGATGACTGCCGAACACACCGATGCGAAGATCGGCCGGGTGATGAAGAATTGCATCGGCTAGTGCTGCCCGCCCGTCGGTTGACCGCTGCCTTGCGGCTTGCTGCTCTTCGCCTTGCCTCCCGGCGCGCTGCCCGCCGGCGGACCGCCTGTCGATCCGATCGGCTGGACCGGAGTCCCGGGCTGGAGCGTGACGGAGTGGTTTAGAATCGCCATCACGTTCGGCGCGAGTCCTTGACCGGTCACCTCGGTGAAGTCATCATTCTGAATGCCGATGTCGACCGGAAGCTGCTTCGCTACCCCCTTGTCGATGATGAACATGCCGTAGCCGGTGTCGGTCTGGAAAACGGAAGCCGTCGGCGCGAGAAGCACGCCCGTCTTGCGCGATTGCACGAACGATGCTTGCGCGACCATACCCGGTCGCAGGGCGAGATCCGGATTTGCGATACGGATACGCGCCGTGTACGATACCGTTCCCGGATCGGCCGCCATATTGAAGTAGGACACCGTGCCATGCCACGTGCGGCCCGGTATCGAGCTCACGCTGACTGTCACAGGCGTTCCGGCGCGCACATATGCCAGACTATTGCCGGAGACGTTTGCGTTGATATAGACCGAATCCAACTGGTTCACTTCCATGAGCGGCGAGCCCGGCGCGGCGAGCGCGCCCGGATCGACGGCGCGATAGACGATGACGCCGGAGAACGGCGCGCGCACGTTTGTCAGATCGATTTGGCTGAGGACGCCTTCCACGGCGGCGGATGCCGTGTCTACCGCGGCCTTGGCATTGCGCAGATCCGCCACGGCGGAGCTCGGGCCTTGCGGCGACAGGCTGGCGTTTGCGGCCGTCACTTGTGCGGAGCGAAGCGCGGCGTCGGCAGCCGCGGCGGCGGATTGGGCTTCATCCAGGGCCTGCTGTGAGACAAAACCTTGCTTGAATAGCGCGCGATCTCGCTGGTATGTCGAGTCGGCGGTCGCGGCGGCGCTTTGAGCCGATGCGAGACCGGCATTGGCACTCGACACGGTGCCGCTCGCGTTCGCCAGCACCGATGCGTAGTGCGCCTGGGCGGCCTCCAACTGCGCCTGGTTTTGACGCAACTCCGCTTGCAGGACGCTATCGTCGATTTTCACGAGGAGCTGACCTTGCGATACGTGCTGACCGATCTGGCCATTGACCAGCAACACGTTGCCGGACACGACCGATGACAGCGAAGCGATCTGCAGCGGCGCCACAGTCCCGACCACACGAAATGTCTGAGCGATATCGCCGCGTTTGATCGGGGCGGCAGCCACCGGAATCGAAAACGCGGCCCCGCCGCCGTAACCGCCCGCGCCGCCGCCGCGATGGCCGCAGCCCGACGCGGCGATCGTCGCGGCCAGTAGGAGGGCCGCACTCATAGGTCTCATCGCTATCTGATTCGCTCGCACTGATGTCGTCATGACGGCGCTATACTCGACGCGGGCGTCGAAGTCATTGTGCTTTTGCAGTCCCTTTGGTCAAGGGCCTTTGCGGCTTGCCGACGCATTGGTGGGACGGCATGTTGCGGGCAATTTTTTTCGATTTAGACGACACACTCGTGGATGACACGATCTCGACCGAGCATTGCGCCGAGCTCGTCGCGCAAGAACTTGCGGCGGACCGCGGCATCGCGCCCGCGGAACTTGCGAAAGCGTATCTCGATGCTGCGATCGCGTTTTGGGAGGGCCTAGGGCCGGGCGCCGGCCGCCCGCCCGAAGGCGGCATCAGACGAGCTATGTGGAGCCGCGCGCTTCAACACTTCGGGGTCGAGGATGCAGAGCTGGCCGCTGCGCTCGCTCGCCGATATGACATCATCCGCGCGGAGAGGGTTGAATATTTTCCCGATGCCGTACCCGTGTTGGCGCGTCTGCACAACCGCTACCGGCTTGCGATCATAACCAACGGATTCACCGAAACGCACAAAGCGCGCGTCGCGCCGCTCGAGTTGGGGCGCTTCTTCGATCACGTCGTCATGGCGGGCGACTTGGGATTCGTGAAGCCTGATCCGGCGGTCTTCCATCATGCGATGCGTCTGCTGGGCGTCACGGCGCAGGAAAGCGTGATGGTGGGCGATCGTTTCAATCGCGATGTCGAAGGCGCGCACGCAGCCGGCATGCGGGCGATCTGGGTCAACCCTCATGGCGAGCCCGCTCCTGCCGGAGCTCGGCCGGCGGAGGCGATCATCGCATCGATGCGTGAGCTGCCGCTAGCCCTCGAGCGCATCGCCTAACCGCGTTTCCTTTAAAAATCGCGTGCGCACGGTCACTCTTGGCGCGTCCGTGAAATTTGCGGTGCTGCGCCTAGTCGTATGATACGAACACACGACTGGGGAGGACCAAACATGTTCAAGCACATCGCCGTAGCCGCCGCCGGCGCGATCGCGTTCTTCGCTCTCACGGCGCTGCACCCGGCGCCTGCGCTCGCGAGCTTCCGCGTCTGCAATCAGTCCGGTGAAAAGATCGCCGTGGCGATCGCATACTATGGAAGCGATGAAGACGGCTGGGTCAGTGAGGGCTGGTGGAATCTCGCCGACGGCGACTGCGCCACGCCAATCGCGAAAGACCTCGACAATCGCTATTATTATCTCTTCGCCGACGGCGACCAGCACACGTGGACCGGCGACTACGATAACTGTGTCGATCCGAGCACTGCCTTCACGCTCAAACATGCCGACAGCGACTGCAACTTCTCGAAGAAATCGTTCTTCAAAGTTGACACCGGCGACACCAGCACGGACTATACGTACACCTTCCATTGATGTAGCGAAATCCCGACGGCCCCGACTTGAAAGCGGAAGGGGCCGACGTTAGTCGGCCCAAGCACTCGTAACGTGGGCCGACTGACGTCGGCCCCTTCGATTTGTTTTACGTCTTCAATTTGTTTTACCAAGGGCGCTCACGGGCGCAACCCGAACTTGTACCGTCCTCCATGGCCGATCGAAAAAATGGCAAGACGCCCCATCGCCACGCCGTGCCCGCCGCAGCGGTTCCGCAGCGCCATGGCTTGGATGCGATCGTCATCAAAGGCGCGCGCGAACACAATCTCAAGAACATCGACCTGACGCTGCCGCGCAATCAGCTCATCGTGATCACCGGGCTTTCAGGCTCAGGCAAAAGCTCGCTTGCTTTCGACACGATCTACGCCGAGGGCCAGCGCCGCTACGTGGAGTCGCTCTCGTCGTACGCGCGCCAATTCCTCGGTCAGATGGACAAGCCCGACGTCGACTACATCGAAGGGCTCTCGCCCGCGATCTCCATCGACCAGAAATCGGCCAGCCACAATCCGCGGTCGACGGTCGGCACCGTCACGGAGATCTACGATTACCTCCGGCTGCTTTACGCGCGCATCGGCGCCCCGCACTGCCCGAATTGCGGCAAGGCGATAACGCCCCAGTCGGCCGAGCAGATCGTGGAACAACTGTTGGCATTGCCGGAAGGTTCGCGCGTCCAGCTGCTTGCCCCGATGGTCAGCGGCCGAAAGGGCGAGTATCAGAAGCTGTTCGAGCAGGCGGTGAAAGACGGCTACGCGCGCGTGCGGGTCGACGGCACCATGCGTGAGTTGCGCGAGAAGATCACGCTCGACAAGAAGCGCAAGCACAGCGTTGAGATCGTGGTCGACCGGCTCGTCATCAAGCCCGATCTGCGCCGGCGCCTCACCGACTCCGTTGAGACCGTGCTCAAGCTCACGCAGGGCGTCATGATCGTCCTGCATTCGCCGCCCGGATCGCAGGCGCAGAAAGAGATGAATTTCTCCGAGAAGTTCGCGTGCATCGACTGCGGCCTCTCGTTCGATGAACTCGCGCCGCGGATGTTCTCTTTCAATTCCCCGTTTGGCGCCTGTCCGGAATGCACCGGGCTCGGCGTCAAGATCGAGATCGATCCGCGACTCGTGATCCCAGACCGCACGAAGGCCGTGCGCGAAGGCGCGATCGTGCCGTTCACCAAGAATCTCTCGGCGGGGATGAACGCGTTTTACTTCCAGCAAGTAGCCGCGATCCTCAAGGCCGAGGGCTACGGCATCGAAGTGCCGGTGAACAAGCTGCCCGAGAGCGTGGTCGATCTGATCTTGTACGGTCTGGATTCGAAGCGTGCGTTTACGTTCAAGACCAAGGCCGGCAAGAAGTGGACGTACGAATCGCAGTACAAAGGCGTGATCCCAACCCTGCAGCGGCGCTATGAAGAAACGTCCTCCGACTACGTCAGAGCCGAGATCGAGAAACTGATGACCACGGTCAAGTGCGCCGCGTGCGGCGGGGCGCGCCTGAAACCTGAATCGTTGGCGGTCACCATCGGCGGACTGAACATCGCGAAGCTCACGTCGATGCCCGTGGACCGCTCGCTCGCGTTCGTCCAGGAATTGCAGTTGAACGCGCGCGAGGAACAGATCGCGCGCCAGATCATGAAAGAGCTTCGCGCGCGGCTCGGATTTCTCGTCAACGTCGGCCTCGAGTATCTCACGCTCGACCGGAGCGCCACCACGCTTTCGGGCGGCGAGGCCCAGCGCATCCGGCTCGCCACGCAGATCGGGTCGTCTCTGGTCGGCGTGCTTTACGTCTTAGACGAACCTTCGATCGGACTGCATCAGCGCGACAACGCGCGCTTGCTCGCCACGCTGAAAACGCTGCGCGATCTGGGCAACACGTTGATCGTCGTCGAGCACGACGAAGACACGATGCGCGAAGCGGACTTTCTCGTCGATATCGGTCCGCGGGCCGGCAAGGATGGCGGCCGCGTTCTCGCAGCCGGCACGATCGGCGATATCGCGGCAAATCCGGAATCGCTGACCGGGCGCTACCTCACGGGAGAGGCCTTCATCCCGATCCCGCCGCGCCGGCGCGAGCGTACCGGCACCCTGCTCGTGCGCAAAGCAAACGCCAACAATCTTCACGATCTTGATGTAGCGTTTCCGCTCGGCGTCTTCACCTGCGTCACAGGCGTCTCGGGATCGGGAAAGTCGACGCTCGTCGAAATGGTGCTGCACCGCGCGCTCGCGCATCATCTCCACGGCCAACCGCCGGACGAGACCTACGGCAAGCTGATAGGTTTGGACAGGCTCGACAAGGTCGTCGTCATCGACCAGTCGCCGATCGGACGGACGCCGCGCAGCAACCCCGCGACCTACACGGGCGCGTTCGACCCGATTCGCGAGCTCTTCTCGATGACGCCGGACGCGCGCACCCGCGGGTACGCGCCGGGCCGATTCTCTTTCAACGTCAGGGGCGGGCGCTGCGAGACGTGCGACGGCGACGGGATCATCCGCATCGAGATGCACTTCCTGCCGGACGTCTATGTTCCGTGCGAGACCTGCAAAGGCCGGCGCTACAATCAGCAGACGCTCGAAGTGAAGTACAAAGGCAAGTCGATCGCGGACGTGCTCGAAATGCGCGTCGACGAGGCGGCGGATTTTTTTGAGAACCAGACGCGCATCGCGGGCAAACTGCGCACCATCTGCGATGTCGGGCTCGGCTATATCCAGATGGGCCAATCGGCGACCACGCTTTCCGGCGGCGAAGCGCAGCGCGTCAAGCTCGCGACCGAATTGTCGCGGCGGAGCACCGGACGAACGTTCTACATCTTAGACGAACCGACGACAGGCCTGCACTTCGCCGATGTCGCGCATCTGCTGCGCGTCCTGCAGCGCTTGGTCGACAGCGGCAATACGGTGCTCGTCATCGAGCATAATCTCGACGTCATCAAAACCGCCGACCACGTGATCGATCTCGGGCCAGAAGGCGGCGAAAAGGGCGGCAGGCTCGTGGCGGAAGGCACGCCCGAGGAAGTCGCGGCGGATCCGGCCTCGCATACCGGGCAGTATCTCAAGCGCGTGCTCGCGGATTCGCGCGCCCACATCGCCATTTCGAGCGAGCACGGGGCGGTCGCGGAGTACCAGCGCGTGAACGACGAACTGCTCCGCAGCCTCGAAGGCACGAAAACGGCCTAACCAAGGCGCCATTCCGCGCTGTGACGAAGGTCACGCCGGGGTCAAGTGGCATCGGTTTTTGTCCGAAGACTAGAAGGGAAGCGGATTCCCGCTCCTACCGTCTTCATTAAGGATTGCATCCGAACTCTATGGCGGACGCCTTGGGCGCCGAGCATGTTCCACCGCCGATAACATTGCCGGTGGTCGTGACCGTGCGAAACGCCGACCTCGGGCTCAATGAGACCGGTCGGGTCAAGCGCATCGACAAGACCGGCTTTGTCGCTACTCTCGCGGTGGCCATTCCCGACGGAACCGTGCTATTCACCACGATCGACATGCGCACGCTCAACGCGACCGCGCGCGGTCTCGTTCGCGTACGGACGCAGACGACCATGGGTGAGGGCGCCGGCTACGAGACCTTCGCCGATTTCATCGAGATCAACGATGACGGTAAACAGAAGATCGATCGTCTGATCGGGCTCGCCGAAACGCCGCCGCCGCCGAACGCGGGCGGGTTCAACTCGACGGGCGGACCGGGAGCCACGCGCAATTTCGCAACCGATCAGATCGGCGTGCAGCCGGTCTACTCGCGCGCCGTTCCTAACAGCCCGGATTTTTCCGTTGCGAAAGAACGCAAAGCGTATTTCGAACCGGCCCCCACGCGCGGCAAAGCGGAAGCGACGAAGAGCACGAAGTTCTGGAACAGCATCGGCGTATCGGGCTACACGGTCGCGATCCTCGCCGTCGTCGCCATCTTCCCGCAAGGGCGCGCATGGGAATACTACGTCTGGAGCCACTTCGCGTGGGGCGTTTCGCGGATGTGGTACTGGGCGTGGCATGTCGGCGACGTCAAGCTGTATAACAACACCCCATGACACACGGACACGAAGAAACGGGCTCGGAGCGCCGTCAGCATGACCGCGTCGCGAAAGCGCTGCCGGTTCACGTCCATCGGGAGCGTTCGCCGGAGTCATTTCCGGGCGAGATCGTCAACATCGGCGCGGGCGGTGTTCTGCTTCGGACATCCATGCCGATCGGCACGAACGATCTCGTCTCGATCGATCTCGACGTAGACGGCGAGAACGATCCTATCTACGTCTATGGTACCGTGGTGCGCAACGACGCTCGCGGCGTCGGCGTCTCGTTCGTCCGGATCAGCGAAGTGACGGCCGACCTCATCTCGTATCTCATCCGCAAGTGGCAGCGCGACGGAGCCCCCGCGGCGTAATTTCCTGGCCCCTTCAGATCGATCGTCATCGCCATGTAGGGCGGACCTTTATGGTCCGCCTTCGAAATTTTGCGCATGACCGCCGCCGCAGCAAAAAAGCGCGCCGCAGAGCTGCGCGCGCAGCTCGAACGCTGGAGCAGGGAATACTACGTCCTCGATGCGCCGAGCGTGTCCGATGCGGAGTACGACGTCGCACTGCGCGCACTCGCCGAACTCGAAGCGGAGCACCCGGAACTCGCATCGCCCGATAGCCCGACGCAGCGCGTCGGCGGCGAGGCATCAAGCATTTTCGCGCCGTACCGCCACCGCACGCCGATGCTCTCGCTCGGCAATGCGTTTGGCGCGGACGAGCTGCGCGCATGGCATGCTCGATTGCGACGGCAATTGCCGGACGAAGATATCGCGTTCGTCGCAGAGCTGAAGATCGACGGGCTCGCGATCGCGATCCGCTACCGCGACGGTCTGTTCGCGGACGGCGGCACCCGCGGCGACGGCACGACCGGCGAGGACGTCTCGCACAACTTGCGTACCGTGCGGGCCATTCCGCTCCGCCTCCACGACCATCCGCCCGCGGTGTTCGAAGCGC
Organism: Candidatus Eremiobacteraceae bacterium; assembly: GCA_035295225.1. Taxonomy (NCBI): domain Bacteria; kingdom Bacillati; phylum Vulcanimicrobiota; class Vulcanimicrobiia; order Candidatus Eremiobacterales; family Candidatus Eremiobacteraceae; species Candidatus Eremiobacteraceae bacterium. The sequence continues at coordinate 97,568 of DATGJI010000058.1, forward strand.
GCGGCGAGCTCTACATGCGCGGGAGCGAATTCGAGCGCTTTAACGCGCGTCGGTCCGCTGCGGGTGAACAGACGTATGTGAATCCGCGCAACGCGGCGTCCGGCGCCGTGCGCCAGCTCGATCCGAAGGTGACCGCATCGCGGCCGCTTCGATTCTATGCATACGCTCTCGGCGAGTGCGCGCCGCCGCTCGAGGTGACGACGCAGTGGGACTTGCTGGCGCGCCTGCGCGAATTCGGCTTTCCCGTCAACGAACACGCAAAACGCTTTGTGGATTTTGACGCGCTCGTCGCCCATTGCGAAGCCTGGGAGACCAGGCGCGCCTCCCTCGACTACGCGATCGATGGATTGGTCATCAAGGTCGATTCGCTTGCACAGCAGCGCCGGCTGGGATTTGTCGGTAAGGATCCGCGCTGGGCGATCGCGTTCAAGTATAAACCCGAGGAGGCGACGACCAAGCTGCTCTCCATCGAAGTCAACGTCGGGCGGACCGGCAGCATCAATCCGTACGCCGTGCTTGAACCCGTGTTCGTCGGCGGCGTCACCGTCAGCACCGCGACGCTGCACAACGACGATTACGTTCGCGCGAAGGATCTGCGGCCGGGCGATACCGTGATCGTTCGGCGGGCCGGCGAAGTGATACCCGAAGTCGTCGGGCCGGTACTCGAGGATCGCAAAGGCCGGCGGCTTCATACGTGGACTATGCCGACTATCTGCCCGGCGTGCGGCAGTCCGATCGAGCGAGCGCAGGGCGAGGCGATGGCCTACTGCACCAACGCCGCCTGCCCCGCGCAACGCAAGGAGCGCATCCGGCATTTCGCCTCGCGCGAAGCGATGGACATCGAAGGGCTTGGCGACAAAATCGCCGAGCAGCTCGTGGAAGCCGATCTCGTGCACGACGTCGGCGATCTTTATTCTCTGACCGCAGCGCAGGTCGGCGATCTGCCGAGGTCGGGCGAGAAATCGGCGGCAAATCTTGTGCGCAACATCGCCGAGAGCGCCGGCCGGCCGTTCTGGCGGGTGCTTTACGGATTAGGGATCCGATTTGTCGGCAGTCAGACGGCGCAACTGCTTGCCGGCGATTTCGCCGACATCGACGCGCTCGCCGCGGCAGACGAAAGCGAACTCGTCGAAGTGGAGCAGATCGGACCGAAGATCGCCGCGGGCGTGGCGCAATTCTTCCATGAACCGCACAATCGAAAAGTCGTGGAGAAACTCCGGCGCGCCGGCGTCAACTTGCGCGGTGAGCCGCGTTCGGCCGCCTCAGCGAGCGGCAAGCTCGCAGGAAAACTATTCGTCCTCACGGGTACGCTTGGGGGGATGACGCGCGAGGAAGCGGCCGCGGCGATCGTGGACGCGGGTGGCAAAGTCGTGGGTTCGGTCAGCAAGAAAACCGACTTCGTCGTGGCCGGCGACAAGCCCGGGAGCAAGCTCGCGAAGGCTGAGTCGCTCGGCGTGCCCGTGATCGGCGAAGACGAATTGCGCGCGATGTTATGATCGGGCAATCGCCGTGATCCGCAATTGGGCGTGATTCCCAAGCTGATCGCGCTGGACCTCGACGGTACGACGCTCGACTCATCCGGCCGTATCTCCGCTCGGACGAAACGTGCAGTCGCGATGGTGCGAGATCGCGGCATCGGTGTCATCATCGTCACGTTTCGCGCGTACCGGTCGTCGAAGCCGTATGCTGTGGAACTTGGTCTGCATGTACCCTTGATCTGCGTCAACGGCGCGCTTGTGAAGGACGCGAGCGACGATCGCGTGCTCGAAGAATTTCCGATGCCTGCGCACGCGTCCCAAGAAGCTGTCGAATACGGCGTCAAACACGGTCACGAGATGTGCCTGTTCGTCGGCGAATGCTACGTCGGCTCCGCTGCTGTGATCGCGAAATATGGGACCGGCTATGCACATCAATGGGAGCGCGCGGACGACCTCCGAACGGTCGTCGCGAAACAATCCACGCTCATGGTGCGTTATTTCGGTGACCATATGTTCTCTGAAGCGCGCCGCGACCTCGCACACCTGGGGATCGAATACGTGGACGACTGGCTCAACGACACTTTCGAATTGACGCTCATGCGCTCAGGTGTTTCTAAGCATTGCGCGCTCGCGCGCTTCGCAGAGCATCGGGGCATTGCGCGCGAAGACGTCCTGGCTATCGGGGACGGCGCGCTGGATGCGGGTATGCTGAAGTGGGCCGGTCGCGGTGTCGCGGTGGCGAACGCCGCGCCGGAAACGCTTGCCGCTGCAGACGAGATCTCGGGTTCAAACGACGACGACGGGGTAGCAGAGATTCTCGAGCGATACGCTCAAGGAGACCGATGATGATCCGATGGATGGCGGCCGGCGCCGCGCTGATCCTGGTGCTTGGCGTACTGGCCGCCTATGCCGCTCTTTCGTTCGGCCTCGTGCCTGCAAACGCCGATGCAAGGCCGAGTGCACTAGAGCGGTGGGCTGCCCGGACGTCGTTGCAGGCCACGGTCGCACGTGAAGCGAGCGCGGCCGCGAATCCGCTCCCCCTTACCGATGAGAACTTCGACGCCGGCATCAAGCTCTATGCCTCGAATTGCATGGTCTGTCACGCAGCGTCAGACGGGAATTCCTCAAACATAGCGAGCGGCTTGTACCAGCATCCGCCGCGCTTCGCCCACTTCGGAGTCGAAGACGATCCCGAAGGCGAGACGTATTGGAAGATCGCCCACGGAATCAGACTCACCGGCATGCCGGCATTCGGGAGCTCGCTCACCGATTCGCAGATCTGGCAGGTCACGATGTTCCTCAAGCATATGGACAAGCTGCCGCCCGGACCAGACGCGCTGTGGAAGAAACAGCCATCGGTCGCCTCAGCGACATCGAAGCAAGCAAACCCAGGGAAATCGACCGTCCGCAGCCCTTAGGAGGGCCGACTGGCGTCGGCCCCTTCATACCGGCCCGTAAGAGGGGCCGACTCGCGTCGGCTCCTTCAAACGTTCAATCAGACCACGCGAGTCAGGTAACCGTCGTCGTCTTCCTCGAGTTCGTCGAGCCACTTCAGCGCGTCTTGCAGCGCGGCCGGAATGTCGCCCGCGGTGATGCTGTGCTTTTCGAGCGACGCAAGATAGTCGCTCGTGACGCCGTGCCAGAACGCTGCGATCGCCGCGGCCTGCCGCGATGAGCAACCGGCAGCGAGCATGGCTCCCGTCATGCCGCTCAGCACATCGCCGGACCCGGCCGTCGCCAACAGCGCGTTGCCTGTCAGGTTGACGTACGACGCTTCCTTCGTGGCGACGATCGACCGCGGGCCCTTCAACAGCAGCGTCGCATCGAGTGATGTTGCGAATTCGTCGGCCGCTTTCATGCGATTGGCGATCGCGGCATCGGCATGCTCCCCCAGCAAGCGCGCGAATTCGCCGGCGTGCGGCGTCAGCACCGCCTTCTTATCTTTGATGATATGGGTGTGGCCCGATAGAGCGAAGAGCGCGTCGGCGTCGACGACAAGCGGTCGCGCCGTGGCTGCGAGATACGAGCGGATGATCGTCTGCGTGAATTCGTCGCGCCCGAGACCCGGGCCGATGACGACCGCGCCGGCGTGCCTTGTCGTCTCGAGCAGCGCATTGACGACCGTTTGCGCATCTTCGGTGGCGGGCCACGGCGCGAGGACAGGCTCAAGCGTGTGATAGCTGATCGCCGCCGCCGCGCTGGCCGGGCAGGCGATGGTCACATAGCCCGCACCCGCGCGCAACGCTCCTTGCGCCGCCATCACCGGTGCCCCGACGAAATTCGCGCTGCCGCCGATGATGACGACATCGCCCGCCGTCCGCTTATCGGCCTGCGGACTGCGATGCGGCAGCCAATAGAAGAATTGCTCCTTCGTCATCACGTGATAGCGCCCGCCGGATTCTGCGAGTACCGATGGCGGAATGCCGATATTCGCGACCCAGAGTTCGCCGACATAGGACGCTGCGGGATACAAGAGCAGTCCGACTTTCGGCGCCGCCATCGTGACTGTCGCGGTGGCTGTGACCGCCGGACCGGGGACGCCGCCAGACGACGGGTCGACGCCGGTGGGCGCGTCCACGGCGATCACTTCGCGACCGGCGATGTTGATCTCGTTCACCCAGCTCTTGTACGGCTCGCGTAAGGCGCCGCTCGCGCCGGTCCCGAGAAGACCGTCGATGATGAGCGCCGCTGCGCGCAGGCCCGACCGGAAGAACTCGGGCGATTGATCGCGCAGATAGCTGATCGACGCACCGAGACCTTCCATGATGTCGAGTTGGACGCGGCAAAGGTCGTTGCAGTCGCTGGCCTTCGCCGCCATGTAGACGTCGGGTTCGAAACCGAGCTGCATGAGATGGCGCGCCGCGACCAGCGCATCGCCGCCGTTGTTGCCCGGACCGGCGACGATCGCGATGCGGATGGGGTCGCCTTCCAGGTCGTCGACGAAATCGCGCGCGAGATCGGCGACGGCGCGACCCGCTGATTCCATGAGGATGGATTCCGGGATGCCGACATCGTCGACCGTGCGCAAGTCGGCAGCGCGCATCTCGGCGGCTGTGAGTGCGTTCATCGCGCGGCCACTTCCGCAGCGGCCGCTTTCGCTTCGTCGCCTTCCAAAATGACCACGGCCACGGCAGTGGACTTCGTGTGCGTGATGCTCAAATGCATCCTCCTGACGCCGCGCAGCGCCGGCAACGCCGATGCGCGTCCGAGCAATTCCATGTACGGCTTGCCGCTCCGCTCGTGCCGCACGCCCATCATGCGCCACGGAATGGCATGGCCGAATGCCTTGCGCGTCGCTTCCTTTGCCGCAAACGCACCGGCGAGCCGCTCGGCGAAGTGACGATGTTTCATCGCGTGCGCCATCTCCGCCTCGGTATAGATCTTTTTCGCAAATCGCGCGAGTTTGATTTCATCGAAGTGATAGCGCGCAACTTCTGCGACATCGATGCCGACGCCCACGATCATGTGAACATGTCCGGAGGACTGACCCGGAATCCGACCGAACTCACGGCGCGTTGGAGCGGCCGAGCTTGCGCGGCCGGATCGGTATTGGAAAAGATAAGTCTCGTTCCGATCAATGGAGTCGGATCCGGTTTCTGCGAACGATTGGCGCCTTGTCTGGAGGAGAGATTCTTCCATAAGTTCGCAATTGAAAAGCCGCTCACCCTCTCACCGACGCAAGCCAACCTCACGCGCGGTCAGTTCTTCCTCAACACGGTCTTCAATCGTCTTCTCGCGGCGTACCCGGCGCGCGACGGGTTTCTGCTCGGCATCATCGCGAGCGATCTGTATAAGACCTCGCACCCGTTCATCTACGGCGATGCGAGCGACACCGACCGCGTAGGCGTCGTCTCGACATTCCGGCTTCGACCGGAATTCACAAACGAGCCGCCCGACGACGACGCGCTTTTCCAACGCACGCTCAAAGAATGCGTGCACGCGCTCGGCCACTCGTTTGCCCTCAAGCATTGCCACAACACGCGTTGCGCGATGTATTTGAGCCATTCAGTCTTCGACATCGACGCCAAGCTGACGTATTTCTGCGACGCATGCGACAAACGCGTTCGCGCGAACCGCTGACCGGCAGATACCGGACCGACGGATCGTCTAAATTGCAAGGGTCTCATTGAAGGGGCCGACGCTAGTCGGCCCAGGTTCTCAACGCCTCGCGCCAAAAAACCCGGGGCGAGCGATGCTCGCCATACTACGAGATTGACGACGCGCGTGGCGGCGGTGGCGGTGTGAATAACTCCGCGATTTGGAGGTGGAAACCTGGGAGCGCGGCGTGTTCGAATGCGTCATCTGGGCCGAGCGATCGGCTGCCGCCACCCTCGTGAATCGTCATGCTCTGCGAGGCCGGATCGATGAGAGCGACGACAGCCGAACCTGAAGCTAGATAGACGCGAATTTTTTCCGCGATGTCCGCCGGTCGATCGCTCGGTGATAGGATCTCAACCGCGACATCGGGTGCGATATCTGGCTCTTCGGTTTCGAGCTGCGCGGCGTAGGGCATTCGAGCATACGACAGAAATGCAACATCCGGCACCAGTGGACGTCTCACTTCGTCGGGTGGCGCGATCCGAAATCGCCACTCGGTGCCCACCATCCCGGCGTGGGCGGAACGTGCCCATGCGTTGAGGGCGGCGGCGAACTGGATCTGTGCCAACGCGTGTTTCCGCTTGGGGCTCACTTTTTGCAGCGCCCGACCGTTGACCCACTCCAGCGCCGGTTTTGTTTCCGGCAGCGTAATTTCGCGCATGTCCACTACGAGTTCGCTCTACACCACGCGAGCGCGATCTGGGTCTTCGCATCGGGCAGCTCGTCAAGCTCCACCATAGCCCATGCTTCATTGAGATCGAATTCGCGCGCGTGCAGCACTTCCGTCGCCTCGGGTCGCGGAGTTCCGCGCGTCAGGTCTTCGGCCACGAACAAGTGCAGCCGCTCGTTGCAAAATCCGGGCGCCGTGTAGAACGTCCACAACTGACGGATCGCACCGCACTGATAACCCGTTTCCTCGGCAAGTTCGCGTTTCGCGCAGTCGAGCGGGTCCTCACCGCGCTCAAGCTTTCCCGCCGGTACTTCCCATAGCTCACGTCCGGTCGCCGGCCGCAACTGTTTCACGAGGACGATGGAACGCGGCGTCGGCTGTGCGATGATCGCAACACCGCCGTCATGCTCGACGATCTCGACATTTGCGCGCGCGCCGTTGTCGTATTCGACGTCGTCCACGCGCAGTCTGATGACGCGGCCTTCGAAGATGCGGCGCGTTCCGTGGATTCGGGCCATGCTATTGCATCAAGTTCGCATCCGCGGCAAGCCACGGATCGGCCAGGCCGAGACGTTGGATCTCCTTGGGCATCGTGCCGTGCGGATGCAACGCGAGCCACTTTCGCGCGCGAATCGCGAGATATTCGAAGTTTTGGTATTGGCTTGCGCCGCGCCGCCGCCGGATGATGGCAAGCGTCGGTTCGAGCAGATCCCAATAGACGGACGTGAGTCGTCCGAAGATGTCGAGAAAGATCGCCGAGTCCACGACGTCGTGTTTGAGCAGCGTCCCCATCTGCTCGAACCAGTTGAGGACCTCGATCTCCAAGTGCTGACGGTTGTCGATAAATCCGCGCGCAGCGAGTTCTTGCCTGAAGTTCTGGTCGGTCATGCGCTGGGGAAGATATTGTTGGACGTAGCGAAACGCTTCTTGCAGCTCCTTGTCGCCGAACTCGCGATAGAGCGCGAGGATCGCCGCGAGTTGATTGTTGGCGCGCATATGGCGTAACTGCACGATCGCAGCCACCGCTGTCGCCGCGATGACGACGAACGTGCCCAGCGCGGCGATGGTGTTCAGGTTTTCGGACAACGCAAGCATCCTTTGGCGCCAAGGCCGGGCGTGTCGCACGCGGGTGCGGCGCGTTCGCAGAGCGAATCACGTTCGCAGATCAGTCCGGGCCTGTCACTTCACCTCGACAAAAGGAAATCCATGCGCGAAGTCGTCATCGTCGCCGCCGCACGCACGCCCATCGGGAAATACGGCGGCGCCTTGCGCCACGTGCGGCCCGACGACATGTCGGCGCTGATCATGCGCGCGCTCGTCGATCGCGCGAGTCTCGATCCGCTCGACATCGAGGATGTGATGTGGGGCTGCAGCAACCAAGGCGGCGAAGATAACCGCAACGTCGCGCGCATGGCGGTGCTCGCCGCCGGATTTCCGGTTGACGTTCCCGGCACGACGCTCAATCGGCTGTGTGGGTCCGGCTTGCAGGCGGTGAACAGCGCGGCGCAGGCGATCGCGTCCGACTGCGGCGACGTCTTCATCGGCGGCGGTGTCGAGAGCATGACGCGTGCCCCGTACGTGATGCCGAAACCCGAGACCGAATTCGCGCGTGCACCGCAGCTCTACGACACGACGCTCGGCGCGCGCATGTACAACCCGAAACTGACCGAGGCCGGCTGGCCGCCGATCTCCATGGGCGAGACGGCGGAGAACGTCGCGGAGCGCTACCGCATCACGCGCGCAGAACAAGACACGTTTGCGCTGGCGAGCCAGCACAAGACGGGCGCCGCACAGAAATCGGGTGCGTTCGACGCTGAGATGGTCGGCGTGCCGCTGGTCAGCCGAAACGGAAAGGCGAAAGGCGCACCGCCGGAGATGTTCACCATCGATGAGCATCCGCGCGTCGATGTCACGATCGAGCAGCTCGCAAAACTCAAGCCCGCATTTCGCGAAGGCGGCAGCGTGACGGCCGGAAACTCGAGCGGCATCAACGACGGCGCCGCCGGCGTCGTATTGATGAGCGCCGATGAAGCCAAGCGTCGCGGCCTGCGACCGCTCGCCCGCATCATCACGTCGGCCGTCGCCGGTGTAGACCCGAACTGCATGGGCCTCGGTCCGATTCCGGCGACGCAGAAGGCGCTGTCGCGTGCGAACTTGCGGGTCGACGACCTCGACCTCATCGAATTGAATGAAGCGTTCGCAGCTCAGGCGCTTGCGTGCGCACGCGAGCTCGAGTTGCCGATGGAGCGCGTCAACGTCAATGGCGGCGCGATCGCGCTCGGGCATCCGTTGGGCTGCAGCGGTGCGCGCATACTCGTGACGTTGCTGCACGCCATGCAAGCGCGTGGCGCGAAGCGCGGCCTCGCGACCATGTGCATAGGCGTTGGCCAGGGCATCGCCACGATCGTCGAACGCGTTTGAGGCGGGGCTGGCTCTAGCCGGGGACCGTGCCGCGGATCGCCGATGCTTGCGAGCGGATCACGAACGGCCGATCCGGGCCGACGCCGAGATATCGGTCTCTCAAGCTGCGCATGATCGCAGTACGGTTGTTCTCTGATGCGGCCGCGACATATGCACCCGCCGGTCCCTGTCCGGCCAAGAACGGCGACCAGTAATCGTCGAATGAAGAGAACGTCATTTCGACCATCAGCGGCTCAACGGCGACATCTTTGAGATCGGCCTCATGCCAGAGCGCGGCGATGACGTCGCGACTCATGTTGGGCTGTGCCTCGCCTGGCTTGAGCGATGCGTCAACGCGATCGGCCTCTTCCCAAAACTGGCTCAGCATCGTCTTGCCTTGCGAATGATCCCATACCGTCGCCGCGACGGTTCCGCCGGCCACCGTGACCCGTGACATCTCCGCGACTGCGGCGCTCGGTTTCGCAACGAACGCCAACACGAGCGAGGCGAGACTAGCGTCGAATTCTCGATTACCGAAGGGCAAGCGCTCTGCAGCGCCCACGGCAAAGCGAGATGCCGGAAATTCCTTACGGCAACTCTCGATGAAGGACTCCGTGGGGTCGATTCCCGTGACGCTAACCCGGGAGTACCGCGCAAGAACCGCGGCGCATAGAGCACCCGTGCCGCAACCGACGTCGAGCACTCGGTCGCCATCGCGAATGCCCGCGAACTCGGCAAACGCAACTGCAAGCCGGCGGCTCCATCGTCCCATGAAGCGCTCGTAGCCCGACGTCGAAGAGAACATGCTCAACGATTCCATCGGCAAGAGAAGCTGCCTGCAAGTGTGAACCTGTACGGTCCACCTCGCGCCCCACGGCAAAGGAATCATGCATGGCTCTCGCGCTCGACAAGAAGACCTACGATCTGTTCATCAACGGCGAATTTGTGAAGCCGCAGTCAGAGAAGTATATCGCGGTGATCAATCCCGCTACCAATGAGGAGATCGCACAAGTTGCGGCGGCCGGCATTCACGATGCAGACGCGACCGTAGCGGCCGCTCGCGCCGCATATGCAGGCAAATGGGCCACGATGCCGCCGGCCCGGCGAGCGCGCGTGCTGTTCAAGATCGCAAATATCCTGACGGAGCGGACCGAAGAGCTCGCTCACATCGAAGTGCTCAACACCGGCAAGACGATTGCCGGAGCGAAGGGCGAGATCGGTCAGATCATCGAGCTTTTTGAATTCTACGGCGGCGCCGTGACCAAGCTGACCGGTTCGACGGTCCCTTCGATTCCTAACTACTTCAATTACACCTTAAAAGAGTCGCTCGGCGTTTGTGCCCAGATCGTTCCTTGGAATTATCCATTGCTGATGGCGGCGTGGAAAGTCGCGCCGGCGATCGCAGCCGGCAATACCGTCATCCTCAAACCTGCTTCGCCCACGCCGCTCACCGCGATCATCCTCGGTCAGATCTGCCTCGAAGCCGGCTGCCTGCCGGGCGTCGTCAACGTGTTGCCCGGACCCGGCGCGACCATCGGCGCACACCTCGCGCAACATCCAGGCGTGGACAAGATCGCGTTCACCGGCGAGACGCGCACCGGAGCCACCATCATGGAGCTCGCGTCCGCCACGATCAAGCGCGTGACGCTCGAATTGGGCGGCAAGTCGCCGAGCGTGATCTTCGACGACGCCGATATCGATGCCGCGGTCGCGGGGGCGGTGTACGGCATCTTCCACAACGCCGGTCAATCGTGCGACGCGCGCTCACGGCTGCTCGTGCACGAGCGCGCGTACGATGCCTTCATCGCGAAGTTCGTCGAAAAGGCGAAGGGTTTGCGCGTTGGGGATCCGCTCGATCCAAAGACGCAGGTCGGAGCGATCATCTCGCGTTCGCAGCTCGAGAAGATCGAGGGCTACGTGGGGATCGGCGCGCAAGAAGGCGCGCGCGTCGCATGCGGCGGCACGCGACCCGACGGAGCGCTTTCGAAGGGCAACTTCCTACTTCCGACCGTATTAGATAACGTGCGCAACGACATGCGCGTGGCGCAAGAAGAGATTTTCGGTCCGGTCGCAGTCGTCACGACGTTTGCCGATGAAGCCGAAGCGATCCGCCTGGCCAACGACAGCGTGTACGGTCTCGCAGCGTCCGTGTGGACGCAAAACGCCGGGCGAGCGATCCGTCTGGCGCACGCCATCCGTTCGGGCGGCGTCGCGATCAACACGCCGTTTTCCATCCACCCCGGCATGCCGTTCGGCGGCTACAAACAGTCCGGATTCGGCCGCGAACTGGCCATGCAGACGCTTGACCTGTACACGGAGACCAAAGGCGTCGTGATGTACACGGGCACGAAGCCGGTGAACCCGCTCGGAGTCTGATCCTCCCGACCTTGCCGCACGGCAGCCGCACGCGATGCTGCTACTTTGGCAGCATCGCACGGGCCTAGCCGCACGTCGGCGCGGCCCGCCACGCGCGGGCATCGCCCGGGGGAAGGTCAGCCATGAAAGATTCGAGAGCTAAGATTTTCGCCGCGCTGGCGGTTTTTTCGGTACTGGGCGTCGCCGCCGCGTGGATTCCGCCGGCGCGCGCGGCAATCGAGGCGGCGATGTCGTGCGCAAAATCCACACCCTGTCTGGAATGGGATAACACCTCGAGCGGCGATTCCGTGAAAGGCGTTTCGACGAGCGGCAATGCGATCCACGGCCAGACGAAGTTCAAGAGCGCCGGAAAAACCGCGGGGAAAGCCGGCGTGCTTGGCGAGGACCTGAGCACCACGGGAAATCTCGACGCCGGTGTTAGCGGCGTCTCCAAGAACGGTGCCGGCGTCGTAGGCACGTCTACCAACTGGAACGGCATGGAAGGCCTGACAATGGGAGCGGGAACGAGCGGCGTGTACGGCCAGAACGCCGCGGCCAGCGGCTACGGGATCGCCGGACGCAACGTGGCATCCACCAACGACCCGAACGGCGCCGGCATTTTGGCGGACGGCGGACCAAACGATAACGGACTGCACGCGGTATCGACGTTAGGCGTCGCCGGTTTGTTCAACAATCGTTCAGGTGATTTCTCACCGGCGCTCGGCGTTCTCGGCGGCACCGTCGGCACTGGAGCGATTGTGGTGGAGATCGAAGCCCACGATGGAAGCGAGGTGATGGGAGTCACCGACGTCGGAAACGTCTTCATACCAGGACAACTTTTCACCAACGGAACGTGCCAACACGGCTGTGTGGCCGGTCCTCATCAGACTCGCGCGGTGACGGAGTATACGCCGGCGGAATCCGAGCCCACGATCGAGGATTTCGGCGATGGGATTCTTACAAACGGCCGCGCCGACGTCGCGCTCGATCCGAAATTCGCCAATGTGATCGATCCAAACGCAACGTATTTCGTCTCGTTGACACCCGAAGGCGACTGCCGCGGACTGTACATCGCAAGTCAGACGGCGCGCGGCTTTACGGTGCGAGAGCTGCAAGGCGGTCACGCGAACGTGTCGTTCGAGTACCGCATCGTCGCGAAGCGCTACGGCGTGAACGCGCAGCGACTTCCCATGACTCCTGTCCGTCGCGGCATCGCCCCGCGTCTGAACCGATCGTAGTGAACGCCGGCTAAGCGCGGGCCATTACGTCAGCCTATGACGGCGCGGGTGCGTCGTCATAGGCGCGCTTCACATAAAGGCGCAGTCCAAAAAGTATGCCGACCGCGAACATGAGCGCAATCGCGCTGACGAGAGCAGCTTCGGGTGAGAGCCGTCCGGAGGGATCCGGCGCGGCGAGGCCGCCGGTGAAGTAGCGCGCGCCGAAACGAAATGCGATAGCCGCTACAAAAAGAAAGGCGCCGAACGGCGACGTCTTTACGAACGCCGTTTTCGCCGCTTTGTCCACGCGAACCGTGCTGTGCACGCCTTGATACCAGCCCAGGGCGGTTCCGGCGACCAAACCGAGCAGCATAGAGATGACATCGAGCGGCGAATCGACACGCTGATACACGATGCTAGCAAGAGCGATCAAGAGGACGATACCGGGAAGTATCCACAAGCTGCCGATTGGGATCTTTCGCTCGCGCGCGATTCGAAATGCGATAACACCGACGAGCAATAACCCAATTGCGATATTCACGTATATCTGTGGGTTCACTTCACGCATCCTTCGCGATGTCGGCGACGAGGCGATCGCTCAACCGCTCGATGATGTCGGCTTCCTGACGCGCGCGCTCCATCGCCGCTTCAAGCGTCGCGCACGCGGTCGCGCCCGGCATGGATATCGCCGATGTGTAAAATTTGTCCGGGGCTTGAAACAAGGGCTCGACGCGGATGTCGCGCTGTCCACCGTCGGGCGTGGCGAAAAGATAACGCACGCACGCGAACCGGCACGCTCCGCCGAGCGAATCCCACTCCGCGCGCGGGGGCGCGTGACGTTTCAGGACGGCGACTGGATCAAGCCCTTCCCAAGCCTGGATCGTGCCGTCGGCTTCGACTTTCACGCGGTACGGCGCGGGATAGGCGACGATACGCAGCGTCTTCTGGAACTCTTCACCGATCCGCTCGATCGCCTGACTTGCCGATCTCGGGCTTGTCTCGCTGGATTCGACCCGAGCCTGATCGATCACGAGGGTTCTGCCTTTTGGCGGGTCTGAGAAGAGAACGCCGCCCTGGATCTGCGTCAGCGACGGGTAATCGCGATGCAGTTCTTTCAGCAGCTCGCCCTGCATGCCGGGATCGAGCGGCGGTCCCGGCACGATGCGATAGAGGCCAACCGTGATCTTGAAAAAATTGAACGGCGCGAGATTGATGGCAGCGTCCCCCATCGGCGGACCATAAAGGTCCGCCCTACATGATCCGACGGTGGGGCGGATTCCATGTCCCCAGCCAAGTATCTTGGCGCGCAAGCCATGAAGGACGCCGCACGGATGTATTTTGCGTTTCTGCGCGCGGTCAATGTAGCCGGTCATCAGCCGGTCGCGATGGCCGATCTCCGGGCCATGCTTGCCGCGATCGGCCTGGCTGAGCCTCAGAGCATCTTGCAAAGCGGTAATCTGATCTTCCGGTCAAGCGCGAAGCTGACCGATGAGCTCGAAGATCTTCTCGAACGTGAGTCCGCGAAACGTTTGGCGCTGAAAACAGACATCATGGTCCGCTCGGCCGAGGAACTCGCGGCGATCGTCTCGGCAAATCCATTCCGCGTCGAGGCAAAGAGCGATCCGGGGCATCTGGTCGTGTTGTTCTGCAAGGCAGAAGCTGAAAAGGGCCGCGTGTCCGAGCTTACGGCAAGCATTACCGGTCGAGAAAAAGTCCGCGCGAAAGGCAAGCAGCTCTACATCTACTTCCCTGATGGTATAGGAAGATCGCGGCTTACAAATGTTGCGATCGAGCGAAAGACCGGCACGTCGGGCACGGGCCGCAATTGGAATACCGTGCTCAAACTCGCAGCCCTCTCCACGATAGTATCCGGGTAAGGCGCGTTTTCGCGCGGGCCGACTAGCGTCGGCCCCTTCAGCCAATCGAAATGAAAACATCAATCCGGCAGGAGAAACGTTAAGCTCCCGGGCCGGGTCGTGTGGGTCGCAAATTCCATCTTTCGGAGGGATTGGTCGAAAGAGAAACAAGAAGGCCCAGGAAAAACCGCCGCAATCTTTCGTTCTTTATACCCATCGCGTCGGGACTGCCGGGCTTCCTTATGAGGACTCGGGTTCGAGTGGTCCGCCGCCTACGGAGAGCACGATGCAGATCAAGCCGTTCACCGATACGCCGATCAAATATCTCGAATACGATGGCCGCCCGTCAGGCGACGTCAAAGAGCTCGGACTTTCCTCCGATGACTACCTCCGCATGTATCGCTGGCTCGTGTTCGCGCGAGCGGTCGACGATCGATGCTACATCCTCGTGCGCCAAGGCCGTTCGGGATTCTTCGCGCAGATCGCCGGACAAGAGGCGAGCCAGATCGGCAGCGCGCTTCCGCTGCGGACCCAAGACTGGATGTACGGCGACCATCGATCGCAAGGCAGCCTCATGGTCAAGGGGCTCAAAGCATCGGAATGGTTTGCGCACCAGCTCGGAAGGATGCTCGATCCGAGCCAAGGCCGCCTCATGCCGCATGGGCCGGGAAGACGCGACCTTAATATGCCGCCGCCCTCGTCGACGGTCGGCAATCAGATAACCGAGGCGGTCGGCACGGCGATGGCGCAGCACATCAAGAAAACCGATGGCATCACGATCTGTTACTTCGGCGACGGCGCGACGAGCGAAGGCGACTTTCACGTCGGCATGAACTTCGCAGCGGTCTACGGCTCTCCCATCATCCTGTTTTGCCAGAACAATCAATACGCGATCAGCGTGAAGCTCGAAGAGCAGACGCATACGAAGACCATCGCCGAGAAGGCGAAAGCGTACGGCATGGAAGGCTTCTTGGTGGACGGCAACGATCTGCTCGCGGTCTACGCGGTGACCAAGCATTGCGCGGACAAAGCGCGCGCCGGTCGCGGACCGAGCTTGATCGAGTCATACACGTACCGCTACGGTCCGCACTCCTCCGCCGACGACGACACGCGTTATCGGCCCAAAGGCGAGCTCGAGATGTGGCGCACGCAGCGCGACCCGATCACGCGCTTCCGGAACTTCCTCGCATCGCAGAAGCTCTGGGACGAGAAGAAGGAAGAAGCGTTGCTCGTCGACGTCAAGGCCGAAGTCGCAAAGGCGCTGGCTGAAGCCGAAGCAAGTCCCGTGCCGGAGATGATGACGGTGCTCGACCACACTTATGCGACGTACACGCCGCAGCTCGAGTGGGAGCGCAAAGAGCTCGCCGCCGAGCTCGGCGTCTAAAGGGGCTGCGACGAAATGGCAACCGTAGAAGTAGAAAAGAAAACGACGCTGTCCACCATGGTGCAGGCGGTGCGCTCGGCCATGATCGACGAGATGACGCTCGACCCCAACGTGGTCACGCTCGGCGAGGACATCGGTCCGCGCGGCGGCGTCTTCTTGGTCACCGAAGGTCTGATCGACAAGTTCGGCAAGGATCGCGTCATCGACACGCCGCTCGCCGAGCTTGGGATCATCGGCGCGGCCGTCGGCATGGCGATGTTCGGACTGCGGCCTATAGCCGAAATCCAGTTCATCGACTTTCTGTTCCCTGGATTCGACATGCTCGTATCCGAAGCCGCGAAGATGCGCTACAGGTCCGCCGGGCAGTTCTACTGCCCGATGGTCGTGCGCTCACCCTACGGCGGCGGCGTTCGCGGCGGCGGCTATCACTCGCAATCGCCGGAATCGTACTTCGTCGCCACACCGGGGCTGAAAGTGGTCGCGCCCAGCAACCCGTACGACGCGAAGGGGCTCCTCATCTCATCGATCCGCGACGACGATCCGGTGGTCTTCATGGAACCGAAGAAGATCTATCGGTTTCAAAAGCAAGAGATTCCGAACGGCGCGTACGAGGTGCCGCTCGGCAAAGCGGCCATCGCTCGCGAAGGCAAGCACGTCTCCCTCATCACCTTCGGCGCGATGGTGCAGCTCGCGCTCGAAGCGGCGGAGAAGATGAAGCCGCAAGGCGTCGATGTCGAGGTGCTCGATCTGCGCACGCTGCAGCCGTATGACTGCGACGCCATCATGACGACGGTCGCGAAGACCGGTCACGTCGTCCTGCTCCAGGAGGCGCCGCGCATCGGCGGATTCATGGGCGAGATCGCGGCCTATATCGCCGAGAACGGCGTCGAATACCTCGAGGGTCCGATCGTCAGAGTGGGCGGCTGGGATACGCCGTTTCCCTATGCCCTCGAGAAGGCGTACATGCCGAATGTCGATCGCATCAACCGCGCCATCAAGAAGACGCTCAACTTCTAGTCGTCGCCGCTTCTACATGGCGGCCGTGCGCCGGCCGCAGCCGAAGAAGGATGCAACATGGCAGTCGAACTGGAGATGCCCGAACTGGCCGAGTCAGTCGTCGAAGGCGAGATCGTGAAATGGCTCGTCAACGAGGGCGATAGAGTCGAGCAAGATCAGCTGCTCGTCGAGGTCATGACGGACAAGGTGACGGTCGAAGTGCCGTCGCCGTACGCCGGCATCTTGTTGAAGCAAGTGGCGAAGGAAGGCGAGGTCGTTCCGATCGGTAAGCCGATCGCGATCTTCGGCGAACCAGGCGAGAAGATAGACGATACGACAAAGCTCGAGCACGTCACGCCGCACGTGCAACCGGTGGAAGCGGCAACGCCTGCGAACGGCAAAGTCGAGCAGCAGACCGCCGCCGCCTCCGAAGCTCCGAAGAATGCGAGAGCCGCAGAGCCGGCAGCATCGACCGCGCGCGAAACGGCGGATACGTCGCTTGCCGGTAAGCCGCTGGCCGCACCCGCCGTGCGCAAACTCGCGCGTGAACTCGGTGTCGACCTCGCCGCGGTTCGCGGATCCGGCGAAGGCGGGCGCATTCAGCGCGGCGACGTCGAACGCGTATCGAAAGCCGGTGCGAGCGAGGCCGCTCCCGCCGCGGCACCGCGGGCCCAAGCGGCACCGAGCGCGCTTCCGGAACGCGTGCCTCTGCGCGGACTCCGGCGCAATATCGCGCAGCATATGGTCCATAGCAAGCACACCGCGGCGCACACGCTCCAGGTGGATGAAGCCGACATGACCGAGCTCGTGCGCTGGCGCGCGCGCAGCAAAGAGCGCGCGGCCGAGCGCGGCGTCAAGCTCACGTATCTGCCGTTCTTCGTGAAAGCCGCCACCGCAGCGCTCAAGAAGTATCCGTTCGTGAACGCTTCGCTCGACGACGCGGCCAGCGAGATCGTGCTGAAGAAGAACTACAACATCGGCATCGCCACCGACACCGAGGCCGGGCTTGTCGTGCCCGTGATCCACGACGCCGACCGTCTGAGCATCTTCGATCTGGCCCGCGAGATCGTCAACCTTGCCGAGAAGGCGCGCAGCGGCAAGCTTTCGCACGACGACATCACCGGCGGCACGTTCACGATCACAAACGTCGGATCGGTCGGCGGACTGCTGACGTTCCCCGTGATCAACCACCCCGAAGTGGCGATCATGGGAACCCACAGCATCCAAGAGCGGCCGGTCGTGCGCGACGGCCAGATCGTGGTGCGCAGCATGGTCTACCTCTCGCTTGGTTTCGATCATCGCGTCGTCGACGGCGCGCTCGCCGCGCGCTTCTTGCGAGAGATCGCGGATCTTCTCGCCGCACCAGAGCTGCTCTTGATGGAAGGGAACTAGTCGCGTGCCGACATCCTACGACGTGATCGTCATCGGCGGCGGACCGGGCGGATACTCCGCCGCTATCCGTCTGGGCCAGTTGGGCAAAAAGGTGCTGTGCGTCGAGCAAGAGCGCTTGGGCGGCGTCTGCCTAAATTGGGGCTGCATGCCGAGCAAAGCCCTGCTCCATGTCGGCGAAGTGATCATGCAGGCGAAAGAGCTCGAGCACATGGGCGTGACGTTCGGTGCGCCGAAGCTCGATCTCGCCACGCTGAACAAATGGAAAGCCAAGATGATCGACGACCTCGTCGGCGGCATCGGCTCACTGTATAAGTCGAATAAAGTCGAGTCCGTGTTCGGCGTCGCCGAGATCGTGGACAAGAGCACGGTCAAGGTAGCCAAAACTGACGGCGGTTCGGAAACGTATACGTGCGCAGCGCTCGTGATCGCGAGCGGTTCCGAACCCATTCCGCTTCCCAACATGGAGCGCAACAGCAAGACGATTCTCAATTCCGACGATGCGGTCACGCTCACGGATCTTCCCAAGACCATCCTCATCCTCGGCGCCGGCGTGATCGGCCTTGAGTTCGCGACGATCTACCGCCGGTTGGGCGCAGACGCGACCGTCGTCGAGATGATGGATCGCGCGCTGGGCGACACGGATCTTGAGATTTCGCAAACGCTCTTGCGGTCGCTCAAAAAGCAAGGCATCAACGTGCACCTCAAGACGAAGTGCGCGTCAGTCGAAGTACGTGGATCGAAGGTCGCGGCAAAGCTCGAGGGCGAGCTGACCGAAACGCGCGAGTTCGACAAGGTGCTCGTCGCCGTCGGCCGCCGGCCGCGCACGCCGAAAGGCGTCGATAAACTCGGCATCAAGATGGAACGCGGATTCATCGGCGTTGATCAGCGCCGCATGACCAATGTCGCGGGCGTCTATGCAGTGGGCGATTGCGCCGGCGGTCCGCTGCTCGCGCACAAGGCGATGAAGGAAGGCGTGGTCGCCGCCGAAGTGATCGCCGGCTTGCCGGCCGCGTATGATCCGATGGCGGTTCCCAACTGCGTCTATACCGACCCGCAAGTCGCGACAGCCGGTCTCTCCGAAGAACAAGCGAAGGCAGCGGGCTACGAGATCAGCGTCGGCAAGTTCCGGCTTGCAGCACTCGGCCGTGCGCGCACGGTCGGTATCACCGACGGCATGGTCAAGATCGTCGGCGACAAGAAGACCGATCTCGTCCTCGGGATTCACGCGGTCTCACCTATGGCAGAAGCGATGATCGGCGAAGCGGTGATCGCGATCGAAATGGGCGCCACAGTCGAAGACATCGGCCTCTCGATCCACGCGCATCCCACGTTCGGCGAGTCGATCATGGAAGCGGCCGAAGCGCTGCACGGCAAAGCGATCCATATCGTCAACACCAAGACAGGTTGATCCATCATGGCCTCAGCCGCGCTGCGTGATCTCGGCGTCATCGCCTACGAACCGGCATGGCGCATGCAGAAAGCGATGCTCGAAGCGCGCGCGGACGGTCTGATCGGCGACACCTTCCTCCTCTGCGAGCATACGCCGGTCATCACGATGGGCAAGTCCGGCAAGAAGCACAACTTGCTCGTCGCCGCCGAAGATCTGCGCCGGCGCGGCGTCGACTATTTCGAGGTGGAGCGCGGCGGCGACCTCACTTATCACGGTCCCGGGCAACTTGTCGGCTATCCGATCTTCAAACTCGAGCGCTTGCGCGAAGTGCAAGGCTTCGTGCGGCGCATGGAAGAGAGCATAATCCGAGCGCTCGCTCATTTCGGCGTGGAAGGCGTGCGCCGCAGCGATCATCCCGGCGTGTTCGTGCGCGACGCGAAGGTCGCATCGATCGGTGCCGCCGTTCGCCGCAGCGTCACGTATCACGGCTTCGCGCTCGACGTGTGCACGGATCTCTCGTACTACCGCTTGATAAACCCGTGCGGCATGCCGGAGGTTGCGGTCACGACCGTCTCGTTGGCTGCCGGACGCGAGGTCGGCATACCTAAGATGAAGCAACCCTTGCTCGACGCGTTCGCCGCCGTCTTCGATCTGACGTTCATCAACCAGCCTGAAGGGGCCGACTTTGTGTCGGCCCAAGTGTCGTAGCCCATGATAGCCCGCAAACCCGAGTGGCTCAAAGTCAAATTGCCGAGCGGCGACAATTACGAGCGCTTGCGCGGCATCGTGAAAGAACGCGGCCTCCACACCGTCTGCCAGGAAGCCATGTGTCCGAACATCGCCGAGTGCTGGGGCGTCGGTACGGGGACGTTCATGATCTTGGGCGACACGTGCACACGCGGTTGCCGCTTCTGCAACGTCAAGACCGGTCTGCCGAATCCGGTTGATCCGCTCGAAGCCTACAAGCTCGCGCGTTCGATTGAAGATCTAGGCTTGAACTACGCGGTGATCACGTGCGTTGATCGCGATGATCTACCGGACGGCGGCGCCGCTGCAATGGCTGCTGCGATCCGCGCGATACGTGCACGCACGCCGCACGTCAAGGTCGAGGTGTTGACTTCGGACTATCGCGGCGACCTCACCGCGGTGCGGACGGTACTCGACGCCGAGCCGGACGTCTACGCGCACAACATCGAAACGACGAGGACATTGACACCGCGCGTGCGTGATCGTCGCTGCGGCTATGACCAGACGCTGAACGTCCTCGATTATGCGAAACGGCAGCGCCCTGACAACTATACGAAGTCGAGCATCATGCTCGGTCTCGGAGAGACCGATGATGACGTCCTTCAGGCAGCACGCGATTTGCGTGGCGTCGGCGTCGATATCATCACATTTGGCCAGTATTTGCAGCCTACGAAGAAGCACCTCAACGTCGTGGAATTCGTGACGCCCGAGAAATTCGCATGGTTCGCGACGCAGGTGAAGCCGATGGGCTTTCATCAAGTCGTGAGCGGGCCGCTCGTGCGCTCGTCGTATCACGCGGAACAAGCGTTCACAACGATCGTCTAGAGTTTTGAAGGGGCCGACGCTAGTCGGCTCAGGTTACGTTCGCTGGGCCGACTAGCGTCGGCCCCTTCAAACAAATGGTTCGCTGGGCCGACTAGCGTCGGCCCCTTCAAACAAATGGCCCCTTCAAACAAATGGCCGCAACTAAACGGCGCGGACGTCGCCTAACGTCACGCGCACGTCGCCTTTCGAAGTGCGCAGCAAGAGTGCGCCATCCGAACCGACGCCGAGCACCGATCCTTCATGCGACACTGAACCGTCGAGTGCTTTCACTGCCACCGTCTGGCCACTGAGCGCGGCTTCTGCCGCCCATCGTTCGACGACGCGCGCCGGATAGCGAAGCAGCTCGTCAAACGATTGCTCGTACTCTGTGAGCAGCGTCACAAGCAGGGCGGTACGATCGATCAGCGATCCGGAGCCGTCCGTCAACCATGCGGCGTCGAGATCGGACGGTACTTTCTTCGGTCGATTGACGTTGATGCCGGCGCCGACGACGACCCGTGACGACGCACCGATGGACCGCGCCTCGCACAAGATCCCGGCACACTTGCGTGCCCGCAAAAGCAGGTCGTTCGGCCATTTGAAGGCCGTCGCGACGTGCGCGACGCGCTCTATCGCACCCCGTATCGCGAGCGCTGCCCAGAAGCCGACGGCCGGCAGGCTCGCATGGGGTATCTCGGTTGGAAGGATCGTGGAACAGAGCAAACCCGCGGCGGGCGGCGACGCCCACGAGCGGCCGCCTCGGCCTCTTCCGGCCTCCTGTGACTCCGTAACAAATGATATGCCAAGCGCATCATATGCATACAGTGACTCGAGCGCGCGAGCGTTGGTCGAGTCCACCGTGACCGAATAACGAACCCGACCGAACCTCGGCAACGCTGCGACGCCGGCCGCGATCGCGACCTCATCGAGCAGCACGGGCGGGAACGACGCATCGGCGGTCAACGGATACACCTCGGAAAAAGATGGAACGAATTCCGGAGGACAACGGTCTTGGCGCGTAAAGTGACGATCAAAGAACTCGCAGTTCGCCTCAACGTCTCGGTGCCGACGCTTCGCAAGTACGGCGAGTGCGGCCTGTTGGACGTCGACTCGGTGCAAGGGCGCACCAACCTCTTCGACGAGGAAGAAGCGGTCGCGCGCGTCGACGAGATCAACCGTCTCAAGAGCAAAGGCTACTCGCTCTCGCTGATACGAGAGAAACTCGACGCACGTCCGTCCGGGTTCGCGCCGCTCGATCTCGGCATCGCCGGGCCGAACGTCTCACACGGGCGCCACGTGCTCTACGTCGTGCAGGATCTTGACGAATACCACGCATTTGCGCGCGACTTCATCGTCAACGCGCTGCGCGGGGATCAGGCGGTCATGCTCGTCGTGCATCCGGATAATCGCGAACCGCTCGAACATCTCGTCGCGGCGAGCGGCTTCGATCTTCAGCAGCTCGAGAAGTCGAGGCAGCTCACGTTCACGTGGTTCGAGTCTGCGCCGGCGCACCTCGTCGCGTCTCAGCAGGTGGATGCATTCCAGGACACCGTCATGGGTATCCTCAACGCGGGCTGGCAATCGCTTCGATTGCTCGGTCACCCCGAGATGGATCCCGACGGCACGGATGACTCGGTGCTCGCGGCGTACGAAGCGCACATCACGCAGTGGGCGGCCAAACTCCCGATCATCGTCGTCTGCACCTGGATGGCGAGCAACGGCAACGCGGACATACTCTTACGGCTGCAGCATCACCATCGCGAGTTCGTGCACCGTGAAAGCGTGTTCTTCCGCGCTTCCTAGTTGACCCAAGCGACGATCGCAAAAGGGGCCGGCCGAGAGGTCGGCCCCTACGCATGTAGCGTACACCCGTGCATGGCGACGTCCTACGTGATGCTGTCGTTCGAAGGTCCCGACGTGTATAGCCGCGCCGGCGGTCTCGGCGTGCGCGCTGCCGAATTGTCGACCGCGCTCGCAGCGCGCGGCGCCCAGACGGATCTCTATTTCGTCGGCGATCCCGAACTCGCGCCGACGGAGACGCCCACGCCTGGGCTCACGTGGCATCGCTGGTGTCAGTGGATCTCGCGCTATCATCCCGACGGCGTCTACGACGGCGAGTGGGGAAAAGTGCTCGACTATCAGCGCACGATCCCACAACGGGTCGTAGACGAACACGTGAAGCCGGCAGCCGAACGCGGCGGCCGCGTCGTCGTGCTCGCCGAAGAATGGCAGACGACGCAGACCGCGATCATGATCCGTCAACTCGCCGATGTCGTCGGCTGTGGCGGGGCCGTCGATATCCTATGGAATGCGAACAACGTCTACGGTTTCGACCGGATCGATTGGCGGCGGCTCCAACGCGCCACGACGGTCACCACGGTAAGCCGTTGGATGAAACACATGATGGCGGCCGTCGGCCAGGATCCGCTGATCATCCCGAACGGCATCCCAAAGGCGCGCCTTGCCGCGAAGCCACCGCCGAAATATGTCGGCGAGATCTCGCGCGCGCTCGGCGCCGGTATCGGGCTCGTAAAATTTGGCAGATTCGATCCGGACAAACGCTGGCTCATGGCTGTGGATGCGGTCGCTGAACTCAAGCGCATCGGGCGCCGTCCGAAACTTGTGATGCGCGGCGGGTCGGAGCCGCACGGCAACGCGGTGCGCGAACGAGTGCGCGCACGCGGCCTTTCCCATCATGTCGTGCGCTCGGTGCCGAACGGTCTTGCAGCGGCAATTGCGAGCGCAGTCGAGGATGTGGTCGAACTGCAATACTTCGTCTCGGATGCCGATCGCGACGCGTTGTACGCCGCCGCCGACGCGGTGCTAGCGAACAGCGGCCGCGAACCGTTCGGGCTCGTCGGATTGGAAGTGATGGCGGTCGGCGGCGTGGCGGTCACGGGTGCGACCGGCGAGGATTACGCGCTGCCCTTTGACAACGCGCTGGTGGTCGATACCAACGACGGCACGGAATTGGCCTCGTACGTCGCGCGGCTCCAGGACATGCCCGAGCTTCAGAAAAACATACGGGCCAGAGGCCTGGAAACGGCTGCCCGGTTCACATGGGACCATGCCGTCGACATCCTCGAGCGGAAGATAGAGTACGTGCGGCTGGCGCGATAGCGTGCCTGCCGCACGTTCGCGAAAGGAATTCTTTAGTGGAACGAACGCTGCTGCTCGCTAAACCGGACGCAGTTCAACGCGGCCTGGTCGGCGAGATCATCTCCCGCTTCGAACGTCGCGGCCTGCAGATCGTAGGCCTGAAACTGCTGGCCATTTCGACGCAGCTCGCCAAAGAACACTATCGCGAACACGTCGGCAAACCGTTCTTCAAACCGCTTGTCGAGTACATCACATCGACGCCGGTCGTCGCCATTGTCGTGGAAGGTCCGAACGCAGTCGAATTGTGCCGCGCGACGATCGGCGCGACGAATCCCGTTGCGGCCACGCCAGGTTCGATTCGGGGTGATCTCAGCATGCAGGTCGGCCGAAATCTCGTGCACGGTTCCGACAGCGCGAAGAGCGCGAAGCGCGAAGTCAAGCTCTTCTTCAAAGCTTCCGAGCTCCTGACATACAAGCGCGCCATGCAGCGCTGGATCACGGAGTAACACAATGCCTGAACTCACCGCCCCGGCGATCGCGGAAATCCGAGCGCGTGAAGTGCTCGATTCGCGCGGCAATCCGACCGTGGCCGTGCGAGTGACGACGTCCGAC
Source organism: Candidatus Eremiobacteraceae bacterium (assembly GCA_035295225.1). Classification (NCBI taxonomy): domain Bacteria; kingdom Bacillati; phylum Vulcanimicrobiota; class Vulcanimicrobiia; order Candidatus Eremiobacterales; family Candidatus Eremiobacteraceae; species Candidatus Eremiobacteraceae bacterium. Next base: position 122,066 of record DATGJI010000058.1, read on the forward strand.
GGCGTGAGGGCGGAAGCGATGGTCCCCTCCGGCGCCTCGACCGGAGCGCATGAGGCGATCGAACTGCGCGACGGCGACGTGAAGCGCTATCTCGGCAAGGGCGTCCTCAAGGCGGTCGACAACGTCAACGGACCGATCGAACGCAAACTTCGCGGCATGGATGTCACCGACCAGGGCGAGATCGACCGCACACTGATCGCGCTCGACGGCACGAAGAACAAGGCGAAGCTCGGCGCTAACGCGATCCTCGGCGTTTCCCTCGCCTGTGCTCACGCGGCGGCAGCGAACCTCGGCCTTCCTCTATTCCGCTATCTGGGCGGAGCGCAGGGTCGTGTCATGCCCGTGCCCATGATGAACGTCATCAACGGAGGCAAGCACGCCGACGGCGCGCTGCAGTTCCAGGAGTGCATGATCGTGCCGCTCGGCGCGCCTTCTCTCGCTGAAGCAGTGCGCTACGGAGCAGAAGTCTTCCATCACCTCGGCAAGATCCTGAAGAAGAAAGGCTTTGCCACAACGGTCGGTGACGAGGGCGGATACGCACCGCCGCTGACGCACATCGCCGAGGCGCTCGAACTGATCACGAACGCGATCGCCGCCGCCGGCTATAAACCCGGACGCGACGTCGCGATCGCGCTGGATCCCGCTGCCAGCGAATTCCGCGAGAAGGGCGGTTACCTCGCCGAACGTGATAAGCGACCGCTGTCGTCCGGCCAGATGATAGACCTTTACGAAAAGCTGCTGCGCGACTTTCCGCTCGTGAGCATCGAGGATGGCCTGGGCGAGGACGATTGGGCCGGATGGGAAGAGCTGACGCGGCGGCTCGGCGATCGGGTGCAGCTTGTCGGCGACGATCTGTTCGTCACGAATGTGGAGTATCTGCAGCGGGGCATCTCGCGCGGTGCGGCCAACGCGATCTTGGTCAAGGTCAATCAAATCGGCACGCTGACGGAGACTGTGGATTGCGTGCGCACGGCGCAAGCCGCGGGCTATCGGACCGTGATCTCGCACAGGTCTGGTGAGACGGGCGATACGACGATCGCCGATATCGCGGTCGCCTTGAATGCAGGCCAGATCAAGACGGGTTCGCTTTCGCGCAGCGATCGCGTGGAGAAGTATAACCGGTTGATGGCGATCGAAGCCGCGCTCGGCGAGAATGCCGTCTACCCGGGCGCATCCGCATTCCGCGCATCGGCATACAGCGGATCCGCAGAGGGGCAAGCACCGCTTGCCCCAACGAAGCGGCGCCGCGAATCCCGTTGACTCGCATCTTGTTCCTTCCTATACTATGGAGGTGGCCGGCGCGGGCCTGTAGCTCAGTTGGTCAGAGCGGCCGGCTCATAACCGGTTGGTCGCAGGTTCAAGTCCTGCCGGGCCCAAACGGTCGAACTGTGCGCCCCCATCGTCTAGAGGCCTAGGACACCGCCCTTTCACGGCGGCGACGGGGATTCGAATTCCCCTGGGGGTACATCGTCTTAACGAGCAACGCCCATGCTTCGAAAAGTTACTCTGATCGCCGTGCCGCTACTCGTGATCGCGGCGAGTTCGCTGTCGCCACTCGACGCGAGTACTACAGGCGTGCTGAGCGGGCATATCTTCGACGAGCACTTTGACGGCACGCGCTTGCCATTTCTTCAGGGGCCGGTGCGCGTCGACGCTTGTCGCGCGTTCCAAGCTTCAGCCTGCGTAGAGACAACGCCGAATTCGCGCGGTTTCTTTTCGTTTATTTCCCTCAGCCCTGGAGGTTATTTCTTGCGAGCAGCAGTGGCCGGAACGTCAATAGGATCGACGGGTTGCGCCCGATACGTCGTAGATGCCGATGGCCTAACGGTCGCTGATCTGGGCATGTATGACAGTTCCAAGATTATCGCCGACTGTTTCGAAGTGCAAACTATCTACCCAGAGACCACCGCGTCAGTGTACTCGTTCGACGGAGGCGGCTATTGGGAACCATGACTTCTCGGTGGCCATTCGCTTTGTCGACTGCCGACTTGCGATGGAACAATGACTCTATCTGATTGGAGCTCGCTGTTCTTTGCCCGATTGGGCGAGAAGACAAAGGGATTCGCGGCGCCATCGGGCCCCGATGAAGACGGTCACTATGCAACAAAGCTTAACGGCAAGGATCTTTTTGTGATGGGCTGCGATGACTGTTTTGCAACCGTGTGGTTTGAAGGTTCTCCCGTTTGCGACTATTCAAACGCATCCGCCACCGACGCCAAAGAAGCCGCGTTGTTCATCGCGTCCGCGGCCGCGTAGTTCGAAGTTCGATCGTCACCTCGCGCTGCCCGCTGGCGTAAGGAACAGCTTGAGATCCGGATAGTCGATGACGATGTTGAACGGGCTGAGCACGCCCTCGCCGAGTATACCTTCGGCACCGGTGTTGAATGACTCACCTTGCGGAAATCCCAGCGGCATAACCGGAACGAGATCTTGTTCGAACGGGCCAACCTTCAAACTGTGAAGCCTTCCGGCCTCGGCGAAAGAGGGCGTATTGAAGCTGATGATCGTGCCATCCGAATCGGCGACCTCTGGGTGACGTTTCATGTAGATCTGCCACAACGCGACCGACGATTGGAAACTGGGCGATAGCAGCATGTATGCCCGCTGCTTATCATTGAACGTCACGATGGTCTGCGCGATTCCCTGATCCAAGGCGATCGGCAGCGGATACGCGTTTGGCGGCGCATGAAACTTGGCGGGGTCCGAAAATGTTATCGTCTTCCAGTCGAAATTCACCGATGTGATAGCCTTTGCAAAGAGATCGAGCCCGATATACCCATCGAAGGGCGTAAATCCATCAGCGAGATTGTTGCTAAAGACTTCGACTTGGACGTTGTTCAAAGCGAGTCCGCCGATTTGAATCGCAGCCTTCTTCGTGCTGACGAGATCATCGGGATTGAAAAAATCAAAGCGAGCGTCGGTGGAATCGACCAACCTTGCTCGTTCAGCCATCAAAGGATCCACGGAAATCCCGCTGATCATCGTATCGATGGCGAAATGGCCCGAATAGCCGTTAATAGACGCATTCACGATGATGCCGCCATGAGGATCGAACGGTACGGTGACGCTCCCGCCTGTTGGGAACGAGATGTAGTTCTGGGGCGGCGGAGCGGATAGTTCGTCGGCGGCGACCGGTACATCCCAATCGAACTTTGTGACCGAGATCGTGTCGCCGTTGATGCGTCGTGTCGTCGCGACCTGAACCGCTCCGAAGGTCTTGTAATCGGCGTACTCTTCGCGTATGGCGTCGCCATCTGGATCGACGATGACCTGGTCCACAAGCCATGTCATTCGATCAAAATACACGTCGGCAGGCATCCCGCCGGCGGGATGGATGCGCACGACATACGCGCTCCGAGTCGTGTCATGGAGCTCTGCGGAGAGCGACGCATCGTATCCCTCAGAATCCACGACCGCCCACGACACATCGAACGGCCGAGAATAGCCGCCGTCCGCGGTCACTGTGTCGTTCGCAGAACCACGCCAAAAATCCGAACCGTCGAAGCCGTTGGTCGTGACGCCGCCTGCGTACGTCCTGTCTTCGCGATACAGCGCGCCGGCTCGCCTGAGCGTCACGAGCGCTGCGTGGCGGCCGCCGTTGAAATCAACCCACGAATCCGAACTCTTCATCACGAACGCTTTTGCACGGCCGTCGCTCAACGAATAGCCGACAGCGGTTGCATGTTTCACAAAGATCATTGCGGGCGTGATGTCCTCGGCGCGCGACATGCTGGTGCCCGCCACTACAAATGCTAGCATCGCCGCAAATAAAAATATCGGTGTCCGCATAGAAGCGCCCCCAAACCGATGTCCTTGCACGTCTACTTTGACACCCTCTGGCCCACGACCTCGACGTCCTCGTGGGCACCCGAGCGCCCGCGCTTTACCTCGAGACATGCTGCCGATCGACGCTCGCCTCTGGGAGTTCCACGGAGGAGCGTGGAAGTCGGCGGGAGCGGCAGTCCCAGACGAATCGCCGCGCAACGTTTTGGGCGAATAGCTCAGTTGGTAGAGCGCTTCCCTTACAAGGAAGATGTCGGGGGTTCGAGCCCCTCTTCGCCCACCAGAATTGCTTCGCGCGTTGGCGGGAGTCAAAGAAATGTCGAGCTACATGAATCGCTTGATATTCGTATTGGCCGTGCTTCCGGCCGCATTTGTCTTGGCCGGCTGCTCGCATGCGGGCGGTTCAGGGGCTGCAAGCACCGCCGCTAACGTGATTGAGCTCGCTCACGAGCCGACGACGACGTTCAAGGTGACGTACCGACCCGATCTCGTTCAAGTCGATCACGCGTCAGCGGCGCAAAGCATCGTCGCGATCAGTCCGGACGGCTCGACCTTCGTCCTCGATCATGCTCCAGCGTCCGTGCTAAACGCATCACCCGGTACGACGTTGCTGCTTGCCGGTTTTGCGCTGTGCAAGATCGTGTCCGTCGAAACCAACGGCGAGTTCGCGTTGGTGCAGACGACCCCGGCGGCGTTGACCGACGCCATCAGTGACGGAACGATCGCCTGGGACCACGCGATCACGTTTGGTGCTTCGGGTCAGATCTCAGACGATAGCCCGGCGCGCTGGACTGCGGCCGAGCCCGCTCTCGCCGACACGTCGGGGCCGGTGACCGTGAACCATACGGGCACCGCGAACGGCTGGCAGTACACGACGCAAACCACCGTCGGCGAGAACCAGCTTGCCATAAACGAGACACTCACGCGCGAGTTTCCAGGCGGCATGCAGATCACGATGCAGGCGAAGGGCACATTCTCGAATTTCAACAGTTCGGCTGACATCGAGATCAGCAATGGTCAGGTCGTGAAATTCACATACGTGAACAAGAACCTCACCGGCACGATCGATTTCCGTTGGACGGCTACAAAATCGCAACCCGGTGTCGGTACGTTGCCCAAAGAAGACCGGTTCGTCTCATTGCCTCCCCTCGTCTCCATACCGCTGGATCTCGAGGGTATGCCGTTCACGCTCAATATCGACTCGGCCATGCTCGTCGAGCCGGGATTTACGGCGGCAAATGAAGCCTCGCAGGCTCACTTTACAGTGAATTTCTCCGGAGATCAGGGCTTTTCGGTCGCAAATGGCGTGACCACCAGGGTCGGGGCGCTCAAAGACACGGTCGAAATCGATCCAGCGACAAACGCGATCAGTCCGATCGCCGCGTCGGCCTTCGTGGGTGCCCTTTCGCTGCCGAAACTCGAGCTCAAGCCCGGAATCGCGCCGGAAAGTCTGCAGTCCGATAACGGAGCGTTTGCCGATCGGGCCAAACAACTTTTGGCACAGAGCGGATATGCATCGAAACTCGCTGCCCAGTCCGGCTTGCCGGCGGGCGGCTCATACGTACAACTCATAACATCGTCCGGACTCATGGATTTTGGAACGATGGATTCGTTCATCCCGTGCCAGCAAGCGACGATGGAGCTGTCGCTCAAAGTCGGGAACGCCGCTGGTCTCGGCATTTCGTCGGCGGACCCAAATGAGACGTATCATCTGACGACATGGCATCGAATCAACCCGGCAGTTCAATATTGCGCAAAAGGGCTCGCTGCGAATCCGTCCGGGCCCACATCGTCTTCCACGCCACCGACGCCCTGCGATAAGACGATAACCGGCAACGCGGGCGACTTCTACGGCGTGCACTCCGGTTCGATGATGCAAGCCTTTTTGGCAAAGGGCGCGCATCCAGGCGTCGACATCACGCACCTGCGCGATGATCCCGTGTTCGCAAACCTTCGCGAAGACGTTCCGATAAGCGACCTTAACTCCGCGAGGCTGCTCTCCACGAAAGAGGAGACGGGTCTCGGCATACCCGGCACGGGTTCGGCGACGCTGACCGACGCGACGGTCATCGTTCAACCCTGGTTCCCTGGATGCACCGGCAAGGGCCAATGCCCGAACCCCAGCACGAACTCTGCGTACGGCGGCGTCGTCGGCCTCGCCGCTCACTATAGTCTTGGTCAGAACGAAAGCATGACGGTCTATATCGAATACGAACACCTCATCGCGCCGCCGTACCTTCCTCGAAACGACGCCGGAGCATACATCGACAATCAGGGAAACACGATCGGCGAAGGCGACTACGTCACAAAGCAATTGGGCTGCACCGGGTTCGGGTCTGCGATGACCAACGGAGCGAAGCTCAGCGTCGATCAACTCCGCGATCATCCGTTGATCGGCTATCTCGGAGCCACCGAACACCCGCACGTGCACATCCAAACCGCCTTTTCGCTTGGGCGCAAAGGCTACCTCAACAGCAAGTTCTTCGACCCCGGAATCGTGCTCGTGCATACCTAGGTAAGCCAGATTTCGATGACGCGAGAAAGAGGCCGGTCAATGACCGGCCTCTTCGTCCCGACTCCGCGTTTTCGTTGATTCGGTTAGTCGACCACGTGCCAGTCGAGGATGATGCCTTGCTGGCCGTTCGCGTAGGTGATGACGCCGTCGCCGTATTGGTCGACCGTGAACGTCGCGACCACGGTGCTGCTTGAGTTCATGATCGTGCCGTTGATGCTGACCGTCGGCGGCGTGCCCGAGCTCGTCATGACGGCCGAGCCGCCATTGATGAGCGAGACATTGATCGAGAGCGCGACCAAGTTGCCGTTCGCATCGAACTCGACGGACCCGCTCGCCGTGCGATCGCCGAGCACCGAGCCGCCGCTGATCGTGAAGGGCGGTGTGGACGACAACGTGATGCTGCCGAGCGAACCCTTCGAGATCGTCTCGAGGTGCGAGCCGGCGAACGTCACGTCGCCCGCGCCGTCTACGGTTGCGGTGACGCCTTGCAATTGGCCTTGGCCGCCGAACGACTCGTTGATCTTCGGCACGCCGTCGTTGTCCACCCAGCCGCCGTTGCCCGCGACGTTGTAGACATTATTGCCGGCCGGCGACACCGTGATCTGGTGTCCGCGCTGCGATTCCGGCGATGTCGAAGTGCCGATGAAGAAGTCGCTTGTGATCACCGCAGAGAAGTTGCCCGGCGCTCCGGTGATCGCATACTGGCTCTTGCGCTCGCCGAGTACGGTGTTGGCATGGTTGTACCACGTCGCCGTACGACTGATCGTCTCATTCGACTGTGTGTTCTGCACGACGTCGGCGACGACGTCCTTGGCAAGAACGGTGCAGCCGTTATCGTAGAAATACTTGGTCTCGTAGATCGTCTCGGTCGAGCTGACGTGCGTCACGGTTCGTTCAACGCCGTCGCGGCAAGTGCCGGTTGCGACGTCGGCATTCCGCCGCGCCGCATTGAGCGTCGCGCCGGCGGTGCCGTCGAAGAGACCGACGGTGAGATTGTCGTCCTGCACGGTGCCCATGGAAGATTGCGCTTCGGCTTGCGTCGTGGACTGCGATTGCGACCCGCCGCCGCCGGGATTCCCGCCGCCGGGATTCGTGAGAACGCCGCTGCCCGCGCCGCCGCATCCGGCGAGGAGGACGGTCGCGAGAAGCGCGCTTGCAAATTGAGTGCGCATTGGATAAGTTATCCTTTCGACAAAGTGAGCCGCGCGAATAGCGCGACCGTTTCATGTCGTAAGGATACGTTGCGGACGCCGCGGGCGCATGAGCGATGGATGAACCGGCCGTGAGGGTTGGCAGAGATTCTAGCCGACTCGTCCGCCGTTTGCGGCTGCGACGCGCGTCTGCAATTCCATATGTTGTTCGATGGCGATCTCTACAGTGAGATTCGCATGATAAAGCGCGCGGCGGACAGCAAGCGTCGCGAACGGCAAGCCCGGATCGCGCGGCGCGAATGACGAACATGTCGCATCTGCAAACACACGCATCTGTTTGTGCTCGCAGAGAAACGAGCGCCCCGATGGTCGGGAGTGACTGCAATCACGGCACGAGTCGTTGAAGCGCGCGACCGTGAGCTCGCCGCGATCGTATGCGTCCGCCGGTTCGCGGTCGTCTTTCACCGCTCTCTCATCCATTGATCGAACGGACGCAATGTCGCGCTTGCCCGCGCGATGAGAGCCTCGCTCGATGATCCATCGCCCGGGCACGCTGCGACGCCGGCGCTCCACGCCGCAAGGCCTTTGGCGCGCCGCGGACGCGGCGGCAGTCCTTCGTGCGCGAGCGAGAGCGCCGCAGCGACGCGGCGTGCCACGTTCGCGGCGCCGTCGGCATCGGCCTCAGGCAGAATGATGACATAGTCCTCGCGCTGACGAGCAACCGTATCGCCGTGTCGGGCCGCCGATCGCACGGCGGCGAACAAGGCTTCCGCAGTAGCTTCGCGGTTGGCGTCGTCCGCTGCGTGCTCGAAGAGACCGCCGATGTGCAAGAGCACGATGCCGAAACCGCTGCCGCTCGCGCGCCACCAGTGCACTTCATCTTCCAATACGGCGAGCATGTCGAGTCCGACGGACGGGCTGTCGCGCGTCGCCAGTTCTTGACGTTGTGTCGTCGCATATGCGTGGATGCGACGTGTTGCTCGTATCCGGTCGTCGTCGTCCACGCCCGCTGAAGCGGCGGCTGCATGCGTTTCGTCGGACGGCGCAGCCGCGGGCGGGGGCGACGTCAACCAATCGAGTGAGAATGCGCCTTGATCGAATCGGGTGCGGCGCAGAATCGCAAAGTGCGGCGGCAGTGCGACGGGTGGTCGCGCCGCATCATCGAGGACGAACGCCACTCGCTTGTCCGCTAGAACGCTCACCGCCGCGTCTGCGACCGCTCGCTCGTTGGATCCGATCGGCACGATAACCGCTTCGAAGCCGAACGACCCGGCGGCCGCCGCGCGCAGCGCTGAATAACGCGACGTGTGATAGGTCGAATGACCGGCGGATGAAAGAAGCCGCGTAGCGGCGATGCAGCCCGCGCACGCCGGCGCATCGTCGCAGACCGTGCACGTGACGTTGACCGTCATGGGGCTGGAGGCGCACCACGCCCCGCCTTCGAAGGTCGCGGTGATCCGGCGCGGAGCCGGCGCGAGGCGATCACGTTGCGGCCTTCGACCATTTCGCGCGCGCCTCTTGCCCCCGCACACTTGAGGGAATCGTTGCGCAGCAGCATCGCCGTGGCCGCTCTCTTCCTCGCAGCGAGTTCCGCGCTCGTGTTCGTGAGTGCCGGCGAAGCGCGCGCACGAACGACGGCCATTCCGCCGACGAGCGCGCCGACCTCCGCGCCCGATCCGGGCGCCCAAGTCGCAACGGCAAAGTCGTTGATGAACACCGGCCGCCCGCTGCAGGCGATCGCGCTGCTCGAACCGGTCTATCGCGCCGATCCTTCGAACCGCGACGTGGCAGTGGCACTCGCGCAGGCGTACTCCTATACCGGAGCGCAGGGAAAAGCGATCGCGGTCTTGGACGCGGTCCTCGCAAAAGACCCGACCGACGGCGAGGCGCGCGTGCTTCTCGGGCGCGCCTACGCCTACAACCACGATTACGCCGATGCCGAAGCCCAATTCACCGCTGAACTCAAAGCGAACGCGGGCGACACCGACGCGCAAGTCGGCCTCGCCGACACGTACACGTTCGCGAGCAAATACGCAGACGCCGAGAAACTGTATCGCGCGGTGCTCGCGAAAGATCCGAAGAATGGCGACGCTCGCGTTGGACTGGCTGCCGTGGAATCGTATACGAACCGGCTCAGCGGCGCGCGCGCGGACTACGAACAGGTCCTCGCAGCGCAACCCACCGACGTGGATGCTCTCGTCGGCCTCGCGAGCGTCGCGTATTGGGAGGGCGATCTGGCGACCGCACAATCGATCGCGCGCCGCGCGGTGGCATTGGCACCCGAAGACGGCGACGCGCTCGACATACTTCGGCAAGTCGACCTGCGCATCGCGCCGCTCACCGACGTCACCGCCGTCACGACGACCGGCAGCGATGGCCTGGAACGCAACCTCCAACTCGTGCAGCGGTTCTACTCAGATCCGGCGACCTACTTCGGCTTGTATGCGGCGCGATATTCCATCGCCGGCGGCGGCGTATCCACGTCCGCCGATCGAATCGGCGTGGTCGCCGGCTACTCACGCAGCGCCGCAGCCAGCTTCGATCTGCGCGCCGACGAATCGAGGTTCATCGGTCAAGCCGCGACGACAGACATGTCTTTCGCTTTCTCGGGTTCGTCCGGGTTGAACGATTACGGCGCAAGCTTGGTCTACGGCGGCGTAGACGGCAGCATCGCGGCGAACGGCGGCGTTCCGGTGCTCAACGGGCAGTCGGCCGTCATCCGGTTGACCACGCTTGCCGTGAACGGCGATCATCGCTTCGGCCGCAACATGGCGGGCGTCGCGCTCCAATCGGCGTACTACAGCGACGGGAACACGTTTCGGGAATTGGACCTCGACGTCAACCGGACGCAACCGCTGAATTTTGCCAACGCGTCGCTTGTGGGAGACATCAATTACCGCGATGCCGGATTTGCGAACAGCTACTCGTACTCGTCGAATAATCTGAAGCCGCCCTACAACCTGATCAACCACTCGCACGGCTACTACGACTATCTCGCGCAACGCGACGCGACGCTCGCACTCACCTACTCCGAGCGCGTGAACGACCACGTGAGCGGCGGCGTGCAGCTCACGACCGGCACGCGCACGACGACCACGTTCTATGGACCGACCGGAGCGACCGGGATCTTTCGACTGGAACCGTACATCACGTTGGATACGACGCGCATGACGTTTTCGGTGGACGATGCCGTCGTGCGCTACTCCGGGGGCAGGGGTGGGCTGCCGATACCTTATTCAGCCAATACACTCCAGCTCAACGTGGCGATTCGCCTATAAGGATAGAGATGAAAAAGTCCAGGGCCAGCGCCGTCGCCGTGTTCTTTGCGGCGGCGTGCTTTTTTTATGCCCACCCCGTCGGGGCCGCGACACAAGACTCGCGCGATCCGCGCGCGGCAGCGTCCTTAGTCCTCTCACCGACATACGATCCGCTAGGTGACCGTCATATTGCCACGAGCATGGGCATCCCGCTCTTCGTGACGCACGATGTCACCGAAGCGCTGCGGCAGCCGATGGTGATCGTCGCCGGCGAACTGAGCGGCGATGAGATGACCGCGTCGGTAGAAGCCGCCATGCGCGCTTACGCCAACGGCGGCGGCACGCTCATCATCAACGATCCGGAATCTATGGGCGCGCAAGATCTCGCGGGCATCAAGCCGACGATCGCATCGCAAAAGCGCTATGAACTGCACTTCGACGTCTCGTCGGGCGACCCAGGACTCGCGCACTTGCGAGCGTGGCAATCGCAGACGATTGAGATCGGCAACCCGAAAGAGAACACGGCCGACGTGACGCAGAGCGTGACGCCCATCGCGGGGAGCGGCGCGCGGATCATCGCGCATTTCGACGACGGATCCGGCGCGATCACCGTCCGGCCGATCGGGCGCGGCCGCGTCATCGCCCTTGGGGCGGCGCTCTATGATCTCGTCGTCATACCGCAGAACAATCACGCGCCGGATTCGTTTCGCTGGTACGACAACCACTTCGAACCGAGCGCAGATTCGCCGCAGTACGTCGTGCGCGACTGGTATCTCGCCTACGTGCGCGGCGCGGTCACGTTGGACACCGTTCCCGACGGCATGACCGGCGCACTGATCTTCACGCATGACGTGGACTACTCGCTCTCCATCATCAACATGGTCGCGTACGCCAAAGCCGAGCACGCGCACGGCATCCGCGCCACGTACTTCATACAGACCAAGAACGTGAACGACCAAGCCGACTCCGCGTTCTTCGATGCGACGGGCAAAGCGAATACGGTCCAAGTCTTTTCACTCGGCGGCGATATCGCAAGCCATACGGTCGCGCACGCCCGCGATTTCTCGCAATACCCGTTTGGGACGGGCACAGAGACGCCGTCGAACTACCACCCTAAAGTGGTCGCCGGAGGCTCGAAAGTGGTCAAGGGCCGCACGCTCGGCGGATCCCTTCTCGGCGAAATGCTGGTCAGCAAGGCGTTGCTGGATGGCGCCGCGTCGGGGATCGCGGTCGACGCATTCCGCTCGGGATATCTCTACATCCATCCGCGCCAGTTCGAAGCGCTGACGCGCAGCGGTTACCGTTTCGATTCCTCGTATACCGCGGGCAATCTCTTGACCGTCTTTCCGTTTCGTCATCTTGCAGACGGCTCGTACGATCATGAATCCGCCGTCACCGAATTTCCGATCCTGATCACCGACTCAAAAGTGCCCATGCTGCCGCTCGTCACCGACTTCAACAAGGTGCTGGACGATGAAGCCGTGCTGCACGGTGTCTGCGTCGTCCTGATCCATCCGGACGTGGTGGCCGATAAATTGCCGACGGAACTCGCGCTCTACGCGCACGTCAAAGGGCGATTCTGGGTCGGGGATTTGGATTCGTTCGGGAATTTCTGGCTGAACAGAAGCCGCGTGCAGATCGCGACGTCGTTCAACGGCGATGCCGAGACGGTGCGGGTCACTGCGCCGGCCGCGATATCAGGGTTGACGCTCGACACGCCGGGCGCCGTCCGCGTGGCGAGCGCCACCGGTACGACTGCTGTCGCAACGCCATCGGGCACGAGCATCGTACTTGGCAGTCTTGCCTCGGGACAGACCGCGACCGTTGTCTTGGAACCGCTGAAACAAGCTGCCGCATCCGGCGATATACTACAACGCCGGCTCGTTCCGGCAGACTCTTTCACCATGGGGCCGAATCTATGACCATGCAATTCGCATCCGATGCCACAGTCCTGCTGAACACCTATGTGGACAGCGTGCGCAACGCTTTGCCGCTCCCGCCATCCGCCCGCTTGGCTGCAGCCGACCGGCTCCACCAAGACATCTCGTCTGCGTGCGCGCAAGCTGCGAGCGCCGCCTCGAAGATCATGATCGACGAGGACGTCGTGCGCGCGCAACTCGCCGTGCTGGGAACGCCTGAAGAGTGCGCGCGCCGCATCGGCGCCGCCGGTGTATACGGAAGCACGTGGCAGTGGCCAGGCGATCGCGTCGCACAGGCGTTTCGCGACGGCCGTTTCTCAGAACGCATGGAAGAATTCGCGCGAATCGCAGCGGAAAAAGGCGAACACGTCGCGCGCCTATCGGTAGAAGCCGCGGCCGCCGCGCTGGACTTCGCCGCCGGGAAATTGCGCGAAGCCGCCGACGAGCTCAAGAACCGGACTTCTTAGCGCGCGATGCGATGACAGGCAACGATGGGGTTGAGCGCAAAGGCTCGACCCCATGCGCATTTCCATGCCGCGACGCATCGCCGTCGTTCTCGTCGCGCTTGGCCTTCTCGCTTCTCTTGCCGTCGCGTTCGATCGCTGGCGCTACGAAGCGCAGAACCGCTCCGTCGAAGTCACGATGGATCAGCAAGATCTCGTCCAGTTCGCGCAAGCCTACGGCTACGATCTTGATGAACTGCTGCGCGAGATGCGCCGTGCCGGCCTGACGTCCGTCGCCGTATACGAAGAGCAAGGCCAGCGCGTCAACGACGGTTCGAGCGCGTACGTGCAGTCGGGTCAGCAGATCATCAACGCCGCGCGGACCTCCCCCCTGGGCGATCCGATGCTCGCGGCGATGGTCCGCAACAAGTCCATCGATCCGCTCAGCGTCTACATCCTCGTCTACGACCGCCCGACGCTCGATCGCTATCGCGCCGTGCTGCGGACGCAGTTCGAGCCGAAGACCGTCCGCGTGCTGCGTGCGCGTCTTCCGGCACTCATCGCCGTCAAGACGCAGCTTGATTTCTTCAATTCGATCGGCCTCGGCATTCCGCAAGATTTCGCCGCACGCGTTCGCCGCCTCGGACTGCTCGTAGACCCGCGCGTGCAGAACAACGAACGGCTCGATCCCGGCGGGATAGGTGCGGTCTTCGATCAGATGCTGCGCGGCGGCGAGATCGGTACCATCATCTTTTTCGGTCAGCGCAACGAGGTTCTCGGCTTCCCGTTCCAACTCGACGCAACGGCCGGCGAGTTCAAGAGCTCGCATGCCAACTTTGGCGACGTGGAAGCGTACTCGGACGACCAAGTGCAAAAAGGCACGCAGTCGCTCGGGCGCGAGATCCCTGGGCAGACCGTTCGCGTCCAAGCGATCGCCCAACCGCTTTTGCAGAAGATGCAGCTCGACGACGTCGTCGGGACGTACGTGCTCGGCGTGCGCGAGCGGAATATCCGCGTCATCTACCTGCGCACGTTTCCGCACGTGATCCAGACGACGGCTCCCGACGGATCACTGCAGACGCTTTCCGCCGAGCAGACAAACCTCACGATGTTGAGCGAGCTGCGCGATCGCCTTGCCGCCAACGGCTTTCGCGAGGGGCGGCCAGGCGTGTTCGTGGACTTCAAGGGCGGTCCGCTGCCGGTGCTCTGGTTCCTCGCCGTGCTCGGAGCTGCAGCTGCTTTCATTCTCTTGCTCGATGCGTATGGTGCGGCGCGCCCGTGGATGTCGTGGACGCTGTACGCCGCGAGCGTTGTGGCGTACTGGGGCGCATTTGCCATCCATCACGATGAGTTCGTGCGCAAGGCCGCGGCGCTGGGCGCGGCGCTGACTTTTGCGGTGCTTGCCGGCACGTCGCTCGCGCGCTGGTTCCTGCGCGAACCCGATCCGCGAGCGGCCCTGACGCGGACCGTTGCGGACGGTGGGTTGGCCCTCGTGACGTGCGTGGCTATTGCCTGCGCCGGCGCCGTATACCTGACGGCTCTCTTGGCACAGGCCGCATTCATGCTGGAAATCGAGATGTTCGCCGGCGTCAAGATGCTGCTCGTCGTGCCGCCGCTCGTGTTGCTTCTATTATATGCATTCACACCGAAGTTCGGCGCCGCGGCCAAACCGGGCGATGCGGCAAGCGCGCCGATAAAGGCATGGCACCTTGCCGCGCTCGTGCTGCTCGCCGGCGCAGCCGTTCTGCTCGTCTTGCGGTCGGGCAACCAGCCTGACATCGGCGTGTCCGGCATCGAGACACAGCTGCGCGGCTGGCTCGCCCAATTGACCGGCGCGAGGCCGCGCTTCAAGGAATTCGCGATCGGCTATCCGCTCATCGTCTTGCTTCCAGCGCTTCTCGCGCGGCATCGCGCGCTCATCGGATGGCTCGTTGTGCTGGCGGGCGGGGTCGGACTTGCCGACGTGCTCGACACGTTCTCTCATATACATACACCGCTGTACGTGGGCATCTTGAGGACGATCAACGGTGTCGTGCTCGGATTTGCGATCGGCGTCGTGCTCCAGATCGTCTATCGTCTGTCCTTCGCGCGGCAGGCGGCCCCCGGCGAGCGATGACCTCGCGGCCGGCGTCGCTGCTGCTATCAGGTTACTGGGGATTCGGGAATTTCGGCGACGAGGCGATCTTGCGCGTCATGGTCGACGAATGGCGGCGGCGCAGACCCGACGACACTTTGACAGTGCTGTCGGCGAAGCCGCAACAGACCGCGGAAACATTCGGGGTCCGCGCGCTTCCTCGAATGGAGTGGCGCACAGTACAGGAGGCGGTGCGCGCATCGGATGTCGTCGTCAGCGGCGGCGGCGGCCTGCTTCAGACCGCCACGAGCTTGCGCAGCCTCATCTACTACGCGGGCGTGATCCGTGAGGCACAGACCGCGAACCGGCCGGCGGCGATATTCGCCCAGGGCATCGGTCCGCTCGATTTTCTCGGCAAGCAGATCGTCCGGCGCACGTGCTGCGATATCGAATTGGCTTGCGTGCGCGACGAGGGCAGCGCAACCTTGCTGCGGTCGCTGTTGCCGCGCGTCGATGTGCGCCTCGCTGCAGATCCCGTTTTGGCCGCGGACCTACCGGAACCCGCCGCAGGCGGAGCGGTGCTCGCGCGCGAGGGCTTGCGCGGCGTGCAGGGCGACATGGTCGCCGTGATCGTGCGCCACGCCGCCATCTTCGATCGACTGCTGCCGCAGATTGCGGCGCTTGTCGACAGACTCGCGCTCGAACATCGGGCGCAAGTCATACTCGTTCCGCTGCAGGCGCCCGATGATGCCGACGCAGCGACGCACGTGATCCGGCGCTGCAAGAGCGCGCCGGTGCTGCTCGCCGGAGGCTACGACTTGCCGTCGCTGGCAGCGATTATCCGCGCTTGCTCGGCGGTCGTCTCGATGCGGCTGCACGCTTTGATCGTCGCAGCGCTCGCGGCCGTTCCGTTCATCGCCGTGCCGTACGATCCGAAGATCGGCGCGCTGATGCAGAACTTGTCCTATCCGCAAGCGGCGCTCGTTCCGGGTACGAAAGTGGACGAATTGGCCGACGGCTTCTGGAATCGCCGGCCTGCGCTCGCCGCGCATCTCGCGGCGGCGACGCCGCCCCTTGCCGCGCGAGCCCGCCTCTCCTTTGACTGGCTGCAGGAACTTGTGGAGCGCGTCACCCGCTCTCCGCTTGCCTGAAGGGGCCGACGCCAGTCGGCAAATTTGAAGGGGCCGACGCCAGTCGGCCCACATCACGCAAATTAGCTGAAGGGGCCGACGCCAGTCGGCCCACATCTTGGTCGCGCGGTCCGACTAGCGTCGGCCGCTTCAGGGAAAGCGCGAACGTTTGTTGGCGGAAACCGCGGCGGGGAAACGGAAAGGGCCGCTATGCGGCTTCGTTGGACCGTTCGGATAGGCAGCATCGCCGGGATCGAGATCGGCGTTCACCCGAGTTGGCTGATCGTGTATGCGCTTTTCGCGTACTCCGCGTTCGAAGGCTCGTCGCTGCTCGACTTTCCGCTCTCGCACGCGCAGCGAGTGGCGCTCGGGCTGACGGTCAGTCTGCTGTTGTTCGCGAGCGTCGTGGTCCACGAGTTCGCCCATGCATTCGTCGCCCGACGCCAAGGCATTCCGATCGGCAATATCACGCTGTTCCTCTTCGGCGGCGTCGCGACGATCCTGCGCGAGCCCGGTTCTCCATCGGATGAAGTGTGGATGGCTGGCGCCGGACCGCTCGCGAGCTTCTGTCTTTCCGCGCTCTTCGGACTGCTCTGGCTCGTCTTCCGCGCAGTCCACTTTGAGTGGGGTTGGGCGCTGGCGGAATTCTTGACGCTCGGCAACGCATTGCTCGGCCTCTTCAACCTTCTGCCGGCCTTTCCAAGCGACGGTGGCCGAATCGTTCGGGCTGCTCTATGGCGATCGCTGAAGAGCCAAGCGCGCGCGACCGGATTCGCGGCGCTGATCAGTTCCGTCGTCGCCTCGATGCTGATCCTCACCGGAATATTGTTTGCGATTCTCTCGTACCACACGGATCCGAATTGGTCGTTCGCGCTGTGGCCCGTGGTCATCGGCGGATTTCTGTTCCAGGCGTCGTTGGTCAGCGCGCGGCAGGCACGCATTAATCTCGCGCTCGAGCGTATGCGCGTGACCGAGTGTCTTTCGCCGAAACTCATCTCCGTGCCGGCTGAAACGTCGGTCTCCGCGTTTGTGAGCTCGATCGTCGTCGCCGATCCTTCGGCGGCATACGCCGTTGTGGACGATGGCCGGTTCATCGGCCTGATCGCCGTGCGCGACACGGGCGCCGTGCCGCACAATCTTTGGGACGTAACGCCCGTTCGCGCCGTCATGACGCCGGCGCATCGGTTGTCGAGCATCAATGCGGATGCCGCGGCCTGCGATGCGCTCTCCCAGCTCGAGATGCACACCGTGCGCGAACTGCCGGTTTTCGACGGCGGATCGCTCATGGGCACGGTGACGCACGATACGATTTTCGCCGCGCTCTCGAAGAAGGGCAGCACGCAAACGTGAGCGACGAGCGCAAAGCGTCGCAGCTCTTTCCCGTCATGCCCGACCAGCCCGATTCGCCGCGACGCGAACACGAGATCCTCGAGTTTTGGAAGCGCGATAACGTCTTCGCGCGATCGCTCGAACAGACGAAGAGCGGCGAGCCGTATATCTTCTATGAGGGCCCGCCCACGGCCAACGGCAAGCCGGGCGTGCACCACGTGCTGGCCCGCGCGTTCAAAGATCTCTTCCCGCGTTTTTGGACGATGCGCGGCAAGCGCGTGCTGCGCAAAGCGGGCTGGGATACGCACGGACTGCCGGTCGAGCACGAAGTAGAACGCAAGCTCGGCATTTTCGACAAGAGCCGCATCGTTGCGGAAGTCGGCATCGAGGGATTCACGCGCCTCTGCCGCGAGAGCGTCCACGAATACGTCGGCGACTGGAACCGCATGACCGAGCGCATGGGTTACTGGGTAGATCTCAACGACGCGTACTTCACGCTCTCAAACGACTACATCGAAAGCGTCTGGGCGCTGCTCAAGCGACTCTGGGATAAGGGACTCATCCAGCAAGACTACAAGTCGGTGCCGTACGATCCGCGCATCGGCGCGACGCTTTCCGATCACGAGGTGGCGCAAGGCTACAAGGACGTGGACGACCCATCGGTGTTCGTCCGCTTCCGCTGGAAAGACGATCCCGCGACGTCGTTCCTCGCGTGGACGACGACGCCTTGGACGTTGCCGGCCAACATGGCGCTCGCGGTCCATCCCGACGTCACCTATTGCACGGTCGCGCGTGACGGCGAGAAGCTTGTGGTCGCCGAACCGTTGTTAGCGAAGGTTTTCCGCGACGAAGCCGTCACGGTCGAGCGCCGAACTCGCGGCGCCGAGTTCGCAGGCATCCGTTACCTGCCGCTATACGACTATTGCCGCGATGAGCGTGACCGCTACTACGTCGTCGCAGAATCTTTCGTCACAACCGAAGACGGAACCGGCATCGTGCACATTGCGCCGGCGTACGGTCCGGAGGATCTCGCGATCGGCAAGGCGCGCGACCTTCCTATCTACTATAGCGTGGACCTCACCGGCCACGTCGTGCCGGAAGTGACCGTCGCGGCGGCCTTATTCTTCAAAGACGCCGACAAGCCGATCATCCACGATCTCCAGGCGCGCGGTCTGATGTTCCGCGCCGAGACGTTCCGCCACAGCTATCCGTTCGGCTGGCGCACCGGTGACCCGTTGCTCTACATCGCGAAGACCGCGTGGTTCATCCGCACGACCGAGCGCAAGGCCCGCCTGCTCGCGCTCAACGACGAGATCAATTGGGTGCCGGAAAACGTGAAGTATGGCCGGTTCGGCAATTGGCTTGAGAACAATGTGGACTGGGCACTTTCGCGCGAGCGGTTCTGGGGCACGCCATTGCCGCTTTGGACCGACGGCGAGCGCTTCCATTGCATCGGTTCGATCGCAGAGCTTTCGGCTCTGTGCGGGCGCGACCTGACCGGACTCGACCTGCACCGCCCGGCGATCGATGACGTGACGTTCGTGCGCGATGGGCGCGAGTATCGGCGCGTGCCCGAAGTGATCGACGCTTGGTTCGATTCGGGCTCGATGCCGTACGCGCAATGGCACTATCCGTTCGAGCACGCCGCGGACATCGATAACGGCGTCCTCTTCCCGGCCGACTTCATCTGTGAGGCCGTGGATCAGACGCGCGGCTGGTTCTATTCGCTGCACGCGATCGCGACGATGCTCTTCGATACGCCCGCGTTCAAGAACGTGATCTGCCTCGGCCACGTCGTGGACGCGAGCGGCGAGAAGATGTCCAAGAGCAAAGGCAACATCGTTGACCCGTATTCGATTTTCGATACGCTGGGCGCCGACGCGCTGCGCTGGTATTTCTTCACCGGTTCGGCGCCCGGCGCCAGCAAGCGGATCTCGCTAGAACTCGTTGCGGACGGCGCGCGCGGCTTCATCAACACATTGTGGAACACGGCGAAGTTTTTCGGGATGTACGCAAATGCCGAACGCGTAGGCGTGCCCGCCGATGTGCCGCTCGCTAGCCGCCCGGAGATGGATCGTTGGATCGCCGGCCGGCTGGATGTCACGATCGGCGACGTCACGCGCGCGCTCGAATCGTACGACGCGGCATCGGCTGGAAAGGCCATCGAGACGTTCGCCGACGATCTCTCGAACTGGTACGTGCGCCTCTCGCGCGATCGTTTCTGGGGATCGGCGACCGGCGACGATGCACGCGCGGCGTTTCGGACGCTTTATGAATGTCTCACCGGCGTCACGCTGCTCATCGCGCCGTTCATGCCGTTTCTCGCCGAATCGCTGTATGGTCACCTCGTCGCGCCCATGGATGCATCTGCGCCGGGGAGCGTGCATCTCGCGAGCTGGCCGGCCGTCCGATCGGCTGCGATCGATGACGCATTGCTGACGCAGATGGATGCAGTGCGCCGGGCGGTGGAGCTCGGCCGCCAAGCGCGCGCGACCGCAAAGGTAAAGACGCGTCAGCCGCTTTCCATCGCATTCGTGCGCGCACGCACGGCGGGCGACGATGCGGCGCTGCGCCGCTTTCGCGCGCTCGTGCTCGACGAGCTCAACGTGAAAGACGTTCAAGTCGTCGGCATCGACGCGTCGTTCATCGAATACGGTCTGCGTCCGAATCTTCCGCGGCTCGGGCCGCGCTTCGGCAAGGAACTCGGCGCGCTTCGCAAGGCTATCGCGTCGGCCGATGCGCGCTCCGTCGCGATAGCGGTCGCCGCGGGCAAGCAGTTCGATGTCCGGACGGACGGCAAGACGTTCTCGCTCGAGCCGGACGACGTGCTTGTGGACAGCAAATCCGCGCAGGGCTTCGCATTTGCCGAAGGCGACGGCATGCTGGTCGCGCTCGACACGCGTCTCGACCGTGCGCTCGAACTGGAGGGTGCGGCGCGGGAAATCGTGCGTGCGGTCCAAGATGCGCGCAAAGCAGCCGGCCTGAACGTGAGCGATCGCATCGAGCTCTCGATCACGGCCGACGACGACATGTTCAACGCGGCGACCGAATGGTGCGACTATATCAAGGAGCAGACGCTCGCGACGAAGTGGGATCTGTCGCGCGGCCCATTCGAAGTGACTGTTGCTCGAGTCTGACAAAGAGCCCGAAGGGGCCGACGCCAGTCGGCCCACGTTTCATTCGCTGGGCCGACTGACGTCGGCCCGTTATTCCATTGGCCGGGGGCCGAATCTCACGCGGCGCGGACGCGGCCGCTCGCACTTGTGGTCGGCCGCGGGCGAGAGACCTGCCAATACATCACAAGGCCAAGGATGAACATAGCGATCGTCAGATATTGCGCGCCGGTGAGTCCGAGGAACACGATGCCGGGCTCGCGATAGAATTCGACGATCGTGCGCACGAGGCCGTAGCCCGCGATAAAGGCCCACAACACCTGACCGTCGCGTCTGCGAACGGCGCCATGGATCCACCAGAGCAGCGGTAACACGATGACGAGCATGCCGACCGCTTCGAAGAGCTGCGATGGATATCGATAGCCGGGGTAGTCCGGAAATAGAATTCCCACGGGCGACGCGGTCAGCCGGCCGGGCAACTCACCATTGATGAAGTTGGCGCAGCGCGTCAGTGCGATCGCGACCGGAATCCAAAGCGCCGCTTCGTCCGCGACGGGATAAAAAGCCAATTTGTTGCGGCGGACGAAAAGCAGGATCCCGACGATCGCGCCGATCAGGCCGCCGTGAAACGCCATGCCCCCCTTCCAGATCGCGATGATGTCGATGGGATTCTGAATGTAGTGTGAGATCGAATTGCCGCCGGCCGAAGCCGGCGTCAGCACATCGGCCAACAAGAAGAAGAGCCGTCCGCCCAACACGACGCCGATCATGGCATACACGACGAATTCCTGTGCCTGATCGACAGTCATGCCGGTGCGCGC
The DNA here is from genome assembly GCA_035295225.1 of Candidatus Eremiobacteraceae bacterium. NCBI lineage: Bacteria > Bacillati > Vulcanimicrobiota > Vulcanimicrobiia > Candidatus Eremiobacterales > Candidatus Eremiobacteraceae > Candidatus Eremiobacteraceae bacterium. Next base: position 143,601 of record DATGJI010000058.1, read on the forward strand.
TCGACTTCCGGCTCGCTGCATCTGGAGGTAGACGAGCATGGCGCCGATAAGGTATGTGATGCCATACCATCGGACTGAAAGTATTCCGATATGGAATGCAACCGGATTGATATTCGGATACGTAAACCAATGCGATGCCGTTGCTAGCGCAGCGGTCAAGCAGAATCTCCTTCGTCACGCGAGAGCGCGAAATCAAGGACGGCAGGCCGCACAGCAGATATGAGTTCTAGCACGCAAGCGGTCGGCGCGGCGGCCTCACCGGGCGCCGGACGCCGGGACGTCGTCATCCACTCGCTGTTCTTCATCCTCGGATTCACGCTCGTATTCATAGCGGCCGGCGCTTCGGCAAGCGCGCTCGGAACGCTGTTCGAAGAGTATCGAACGGCCATAACGCGCGTGCTTGGGATCGTCATCATCATTCTTGGCCTGAATATGATGGGCCTGTTCCGGCTGCCGTTCCTCGCGATGGACAAACGGTTGCAATTCCGCAAGGGCGGCGTGTCATATGCCGGCGACGTGCTCGTCGGCGTCGGCTTCGCTGCAGGCTGGTCGCCGTGTATCGGACCGATACTCGCGGCAGTTCTCGCGATGGCAAGCGCGCAGCAGACGGTTGGTCAGGCGATTTGGCTGCTCTTCATCTATTCAATGGGACTCGGCGTGCCGCTGCTGGCGACCGCGATCGGCTTGCATTACGTGCTGCCGTTCCTCAATCGCATCAAACGGTTTTTGCCGGCGATCGAATTCGTCGCCGGTCTTCTCGTGGTCGCGACCGGGCTCGTCCTATTCACCGATTCGTTCCTTCGATTCACGGCGTGGCTGTATGAGACGTTCCCGGCGCTTGCGAATGTCGGCACCGGACCGGAAGCGTCGGGCGACGTCATCACGATCGGCGCTGTCTTCCTGGCCGGACTCGTGTCGTTCATCTCACCTTGCGTGCTGCCGCTCGTGCCGGTCTATATCTCGTATCTCACGGGTCAGAGCATCGAAAGCTTAGTCGCCGCGTACGACGTCAAGAAGTAGAGGGCCAAGACACTGTCGATCGTCTTCGTCATCGTCGCCGCGCTCATCGTCGCGGGCGACCAGTACACGAAACATGTCGTTTCAAGCACGTTCTTGCCGGATGAGAGCCGCATCGTCATCCCGCACGTTCTCTATCTGACGTACGTTCAGAACACGCACGGCGCGTTCGGACTGTTCGGATCCCATCCGCTGCTGCTCGCGACCTTTGCGTCGGTCGTGCTGATCGGCTTCTTCCTCTGGTACCGGCGCACGGGCAACGCCGGCCTGACCACGCATATCGCCTTCGGCATGATACTCGGCGGCGCCATCGGCAACATCGCAGATCGCATGCGCTTGAGCTACGTCGTTGACTTCATCGACTTCCGTGTGTGGCCGGTTTTCAACGTGGCTGACTCGGCGATATCCGTCGGCGTCATTTTGCTTCTTATCCGGATGCTCATCCACGACAAGCAGAAGGCCGCCCAGGCGCCGTGACCGGCAGCGTGGCGTTCACGGCCACGATGGACGAGTCCGGCAGCCGTCTCGATCTTGCAGTTGCGCGCCATCTCGACCGGTCTCGCCACGCAAGCGCGGCGCTCATCCGTGACGGGTGCGTGCGCGTCAACGGATCAGTGGAGCGCGCTTCGTATATCTTGGCCGATGGCGACCGCGTAGACGTCATGCTCCCGCCGGACAGCGCACCGGCCGCTCTGCCTGAACGCATCCCCATCAAGATCCTCTATTCGGACGCCGACATCTGCGTCGTCGACAAACCTGCCGGCATGGCGACACACCCGGCTCCGGGAAGCGCTCGCGGAACGCTCGTCAATGCGTTGCTCGCGGCGCTCGGCCCACTCCCCGCGATCAACGGCGTCTTGCGTCCGGGCATCGTGCATCGCCTCGACAAGGACACGAGCGGACTGCTCGTCGTCGCCGTGAGCGAGCGCGCCATGCGCGGTCTGTCGGAGGCGATGGCACGACGCGAGATCCAACGCGAATACGACGCGCTCGTCTGGGGCAGGATCGCACAAGCGAGCGGAACGGTCGATGCGCCGATAGGCCGCGATCCCGAAGACCGCACGCGCTTCGCCGTGCGCGACGAGGGCAGGCGGGCCGTCACGCATTTCCGCGTCGCCGAGCTGCTCGGGAAACAGGGAACATCGACCGATGTCACGCTCTTGCAACTGCGCCTCGAAACGGGCCGCACGCATCAGATACGGGTCCATTGCGCGGCGATCGGTCATCCGATCGTCGGCGATCGCGCCTACGGCGCCGGCCGCGACAATCTCGGCATGCATCGTCAAGCGCTGCACGCCGCTCGCTTGCGCTTCGTACATCCGGTCTCAGGCGAGGCGCTCTCGTTCACATCGCCGTGGCCAGACGACTTCGCCGCACTCGTGTCGCGCTTGCGCGCAGAACGCGCCGGATGAAGGCGGTGCATCCGGCGTTCACGCTTGAGAAAGTCGACGGCGAAGCGCGAGCCGGCGTCCTGCATACGCGCCACGGCGACGTGCCGACGCCCGTCTTCATGCCGGTCGGCACGCAAGCCGCCGTCAAGGGCCTTGCACCGGACGAACTGCACGCGAGCGGCGCACGCATCATCCTCGCGAACGCGTACCACTGCTATCTGCGGCCGGGCGCCGAGATCATCGGACGTGCCGGCGGACTGCATGGATTCATGTCGTGGGATAAAGCTATCCTCACGGACAGCGGCGGCTTCCAGGTGTTCTCACTGAGCAAGCTTTCGCGCGTCGACGACACCGGATATCATTTCTCGTCGCATCTCGACGGCACACGCCATACGTTCACGCCCGAATCGGTCGTCGCGTTGCAGGAGACGCTGAGAAGCGACATTGCGATGGTCCTCGACGACGTCGCACCATCAGATGCAGATCGCGAGCGCATCGCCGACGCCGCGCGACGCACTCTCGGCTGGGCGGAGCGCTCGCTTCGCGCCAAGACGCGCGACGATCAGTTGACGTTTGCGATCGTGCAAGGCGCGACGTTTGAAGACGTGCGGCGCGCGAATGCACGCGATCTCGTGTCGCTGGATTTCCCCGGCTACGCGATCGGCGGATTGTGGCTTGGGGAAGATCGCGCGTCGAGCATAGCGATGACGCGCGCTGCGTGCGATGAACTGCCCGTTGACAAGCCGCGCTATCTCATGGGCGTCGGCACGCCCGAAGATCTCCTCGCCGGGATCGGTGCCGGCGTAGACATGTTCGACTGTGTCTATCCGACGCGCTGCGCCCGCCACGCGCTCGCTCTCACCTCGGCGGGGCGTCTCAATCTCCGCAACGCGCGCTTCGCCGACGATTTCACGCCGCTGGATGACGAGTGCGATTGCGCCGCGTGCGCCGGATTCACGCGTGCATATCTCGCCCACTGCATGCGGGCGGGAGAGATGCTCGGCGCACGTCTGATCAGTCTGCACAATATCACGTTCATGATCCGGCTTGCCTCAGGCGCGCGCGACGCGATTCTCAGCGGGCGGTTTGCCGACTTTCGCGACGAACGCATGGCTCGATTAGATCCGAAATCTTGACCCGAAGGGGCCGACGACAGTCGGCCCAAGCGAACAAAACCTGGGCCGACTGACGTCGGCCCCTTCAGATATTTAGAACGCGGGCCGACTGACGTCGGCCCCTTCAGATTCGAAAGGCAGAAGGCCCAGGATAGTTGGACCGCAGGTTGGAACGTATCGAACGTTTGAGCGAATCCGAAGGCGCTTCGTTCGAGCGGCTTGTCGCGATCAACCTTCAAAAAGTGCGCGACCGGGTCGCACGTGCGTGCGCACAATGCGGGCGCCGGCCAGAGACCGTCGCGGTGCTTGCAGTGACCAAAGGATTCGGTCCGGAGGCGATGGCAGCGGCCGTGAAGCTTGGGCTGACCGACATCGGCGAGAACTACCTGCAGGAAGCCGCCGCGAAGTTCGCAGCGCTGCCGGCGAGCGCCGGCGCATCGGCGCGCCGCCATTTCATCGGCGGGCTGCAGCGCAATAAAGCAAAGCGAGTCGCGGAACTTTTCGACGTCGTCCAATCGCTGGACGACAAGGCCGCCGCCGACGCGCTCGACCGCGCGGCGCAGGCCGCGTCAAAGCGGCTGGACGTGCTCGTACAGGTGAACGTCGTCGGCGACAAGCGAGCCGGAGTCGCATTCGAAAACGCTTCCGGATTCGCCGCGCAGGTCGCCCGCTACGAACATCTGCGGCTGCGCGGGATCATGGCAATCGGTCCCGATGATCCGGCGCAGATCCCTACAGCGTTCGAACGCGCTGAACGGATGTTCGACGCGGTCCGGCCGCTGTGCGGCGACGAGCCGACCTTGTCGTTGGGCATGTCGGCGGATCTTGAGGCCGCGGTTGCCGCAGGTTCGACCATGGTGAGATTGGGAACGGCGCTGTTCGGAGCACGGCCGCCGAAACGAGTTGACGCTCCGCGTGGAGAAGGGTAGGCAGGGATGCTGGCTGCAGGCGTTTGGACGAAATTCAAAAGCCATTTCGGGCTCGGCGAGGACGACGAATTCGAGGACGAGCTCCTCGACGAGGAAGGCCGCCCAGCCGTCGTCTCGCTGCGCGACGCGAAGACATCGCGGCGCACCGTCGTCTCGGTCTACCAACCGAGGCGATTCGATGACGTCTCGGAGCTCGCCGATTCGCTGCGCGCGCGCCATCATGTGGTGGTCAATCTCGTCGGAGCTGACCGGTCGCTGCAGCAGCGCGTCGTCGATTTCCTGAGCGGCGTCGTCTACACGATGGACGGCAAGATGCAGCGCCTCGCCGAAAGCATTTATCTGTTCGTGCCGAACAACGTGCACGTCAACGCCAAAGACACCGACTACGCTGCCTCAGGCACGTACGATGGCTACTAGGTTAGAGGATCGTCGCGTGAAGATCACGCCGCTCGACATCGAGCACCGCGAGTTCAAGAAAGCGCTGCAGGGCTACGCGCGCGAGGAAGTGGACCAGTTCCTCGACGAGATCGTCGCGTCGCTCGAAGTAGAGATCGAGGAACGCGGCAAGCTCGAGTCGGAACTGACGGATCTCCGGGAGCGCATCGCCCATTTCAAAGCCATCGAGGAAACGCTCCAGAGCACGCTCGTGCTTGCGCAGCGCACAGCCGACGAAGTCAAAGCTGCGGCGCACAAAGAGACCGACCTCATCAAAGACCGGGCGAAGATGGAAGTCGAAGGAGAGCTGCTCGGCGTTCGCCGCCAGATCGACGACGCCAAGTCGGAACTCGCGCGCATGCGCGATCAGATCGAGACCGTGAAGCACGATCTGCGATCGTTCCTCACGCGCCATCTCGCGCTCGTGGACGATCCCAAGATCCAGAAGAACTCGGCACCAGCCGCCTCGTAACCGCTCGTCGCCGTCCGGCGCGCCAGGAGCACATCCCAAATGCCAATCATCCGCATGAATCATGCCGTGTTATTCGTCCGCGACGCCAAGAAGACGGCGGCATTCTATCGAGACGTCCTCGGTTTTCGCGATGCGTTCGGCATGGAAGACGCGCTCTTCATGCAGGCGCCCGGGTCGGCGAACGACCACGATATCGCGTTCTTCTCCGTCGGCGAGACGGCTGCGCAGTCTGCCGCCGGACGAGAGACGGTCGGTCTATATCATATCGCGTGGGAGGTTGAGAGCCTGCGCGATCTTCGCGGCTACCGTGAGAAGCTCGAGGCGGCGGGCAAGTTGACCGGCGCGACGGATCACGGCTCGACCAAGAGTCTGTACGGGATGGATCCCGACGGACTTGAGTTTGAGATCATGTGGCCGGTGCCGGAACGCCTGCTGAATGATGGCGAACGCGACGCTCGCGCGACCATCAGGCGATTGGATCTCGACAAAGAGATCGCGCGATTCGGGCTGGATACGAAAGCCACGGCCTAACCGGCCGCGGATCAGCCTCGCTCGGGATGCGGAACAGTCAGCGATAGATCCCGTTCTCGAATACGAGCGTGCGCCCGTTTGCGAACGTGACGATGCGCCTGACTTGTTCCCAGCCGCTCATCACATACGCGCGGACCGCCAACCCAGCGCGAAGCAGAGATAGCGCTCGCGCACTCAGTGCGATCGCGTCGGTTCGAGCCGCGACAAACTCGGGTGATCCGCCTTGCGCTGCTTGATCGACGCCGTCGACGACTCGCGCGCTCGGATTGCGGACGGGAGCCAGAGCGGGTGAAGATCGCGGCCCGCCCATTGGTCAGTCGGCATGCTGTGCGAGTGCCGAGCGCAGACCCGTGAGCGTTCTGCTATGGATCTGCGAGACCCGCTGCTTGCTGATGCCGAGGCGTCCACCGATCTCGCGAAACGTCGACAAGCCGGCATATGCCGCGCCGATGATGACCTGTTCGCGCGGGGATAACGCTTTGACCGCAGCGCCCACGGCGCGTTCGATATCGCGGCGCGCGGCGACATCGGCGGGATCGTCGGTGGCTGCGGCAACACGCTCGCCGACCGTGGTGCCGCATTGCGAACCCGGCATAGCCGCGTCGAGCGACACCGGCGTGGCTCGGAGCAATGCGAGTTGCACGGCGCCGAGCTTTTCGGCATTGAGGCCGGCGCCCGCGGCTGCCGCATGGTCGTCCGGCGCCGCGCCTTTCGTCTGTGCAAGGTTCCATCGCGCGGCGTCGAGCATGCGTGCATCGCGCCGCGTTCGCTCGGGGATGGCGTCCATGCGCCGCAGGCCATTGAACATCGCGCCGCGGATGATGCGGCTTGCCCAGGCGTCGAACGACACACCGTAAGCCGGATCGAACGAGTCAAGCGCACGCAGCAATCCGACGCAGCCGTCGCCGATCAGATCGTCGCTGACGAAGTACGAGGGGAGCCGCCGTAAGACGCCGGACGCGATCCGGCGCACCATAGGGAGCGCGGCTTCGCACGCAAGCGAGCGATCGCTTTGGTTTCGTGATGCCGCGTATGCGCGAGCGTGTTCTTCGAGCGCCGCATCGGAGGCGATCGCGGCGGACGTGGGATAGGATTGCACTTGTCGTGGGCGCGTGGAATTCATGAATGCGCTCTTTCCAACTGCGTCGCGAGTGATGTGCTGAAGCCGGAAGGATCGGCATTGGCGATCGCTTGCGCCATGGCGTCCGCATACAGCGATTGCAGAATATCGGCGTTCGTGTCGTCTGAGGCGAAGATGGCAGCGGCCTTGTCAGCGTCGTCGCCATTCGAGTCGCTTTCGATCTGAAGACGGCGGCCAAAGCCGGCTTCGAGAAGCGACTGTTTCAGAAGCGAGGCTTCGAATTGGCGGCACGCCTGCACGAGCCGATCCGTCATGTGATTCTAGCCGCGCTCGAGATTGTTCGCGAGGCGCAAAAGCTCATCAGCGGCCTGCACCGTCTTCGCGCTTGCTTCATATGCGCGCTGAGCAGCGAGCACCGCCATCATCGCGCCGATCACGTTGATGTTGGCGCGCTCAAGGCAGCGCTGCTTTACGGATCCGAAGCCGCCCGTGCTGGGCGTTCCCCGAAAGCATTTGCCGGACGCTTGCGTGGGATAGAACAGGCCGTCCGCGTCGAAGCGAAGTTTGGTGTTGTCCGCGAACGCGCACAGGCGGATGTGCCCGGCGATGACGTCGGCAGACTTTCCGGCGACCCGGCAGCGGACAAGGCCGTCTGCCGCGATCTTGATCTGTGTGGTGCCGCGCGGCAGTTTCACGTCCGCAAGCCCGGCGCCGTTCGGCAATCGCAGCCGTCCGTCCGCATCGGGCGTGAGGTTCCCCGCGCGGGTGAACGCGGCGCGACCCGCGGTGGTGTGCACCTCAAACAGACCTTAACCATCGATCGCGAGGTCGTCGGCGTTGTTCGTGGATTCGAGCTTGCCTTGCGAGAAGAGCTTTCGTTGGCCGTCGTCAACCGAGCCGACCACCGAACCGCCCGGGGTGACGAGTGCGGCGAACTCGGGGCGATCGCTGCGATAGCCCGGCGTATCAGCGTTGGCGAGGTTGACCGAGATCGCGTCGATGATAGCCTGTTGCGCGGCCATGCCGGCAGCGCCGGCGACAAGCGCGCGATTCACGCGTGCACCGCCGGCACATCTGTGACCGCGCGGCGCAAAGTCTCATCTGCGCGCTGGGCGGTCTTTTGATCCGCCTCAAAAGCGCGCTGCGCCGATACGAGCGCCGTCATCTCCAAGAGCGGATTGACGCCGGAATCTTCGAGAAAACCGCTTCTGATCTGCGCCGCCGAGCGGCGGATGGCAGCGCTGCTGGACGCTGAGAAGTAACCCGAGGCATCGCGTGTGGCGCTCTGCCCGAGGTCGACCACGCGCAGCCGATCGATCACCCGCCCGCTGGCCACGATGCGGCCATCCGTATCGACAGAAGCGCCGCGCGGAAACCGGACGGCGCCAAGCGAGCCGAGCAACGCATGGCCGCCAATGTCGCGCAACGTGTCGCCGCTGGCCGAAAGCCGGCCATCTCGCGTATAGCGAACGCCTTCGGGCGCGGCGACCGCGAAATAGCCCGGACCCGTCAGTGCAAGATCCGTGGCCACTCCGGTGGGGCGCAACGAACCTTGTGTGTTCCGCGCGGCCGTGAGGCGAGCGGAGAATTCACCGCTCGTGTCCAGTGCGCCGAACCCGGGCGTGTTCGAGTTGGCGAGGTTGGCCGCGATGGCATCGAGACGCGCTTGCTGGAACCGCATTCCAGCGGCTGCGCACGCTAGGCTATCGGGTGCTTCCATCGCTCGTCCTCCGGCATTGCACTGGCGCGATTGGTGCGAGGACGATACGTCGGGAAAGTGTCTGCGTTACCGCGGATATGCGGCCAATTTATGAACACGGATGCCGAAAGGCGAAACGCGTGCGGCGTGGCGTTCGTCGAGAGCGAGATGATTGCGAGTTGGGCCGACGAGCGTCGGCCCCTTCAGGATTTGGGCCCCTTCAGGATCGCGTCGGCGCCTTCAGTCAGCGAGAAGCGAGTGGCACGTCATCACCGCAGGCTGTGGAAGATCCATGAGCGCGCAGATGGTCGGCGCGACGTCGCATAGCCGCCCGCCATCGCGCAACTTGGCCACACCTGGTGCGCCGGTTACGACCAGCGGCACGACGTTGGTCGTATGGGCCGTGAGTTCGGTGCCGGTCGCAAGATCGATCTTCGCTTCCGCGTTGCCGTGATCGGCAGTCACGATGAGAATGTCGCCGGCTTCGCGCACGGCAGTCACCAGCTTGCCCAGGCACTCGTCCACGACGTCGAGCGCCTCGATGATCGGCTTCCATTTGCCGGTGTGCCCGACCATATCCGGATTCGCGTAATTCATGACGATGAGCGCATAGTCGCGCGAGCGGATGGCCGCCACGGCTTTATCCGTGATCTCTCTCGCGCGCATCGCCGGCAGATGATCGTATGTGCCGACTTCCCGCGCTGAAGGCACGAGCTCGCGATCCTCTCCTGGGAACTGCTCCTCGCGACCGCCGCTAAAGAAATACGTGACGTGCGCATATTTCTCGGTCTCTGCGAGACGCAATTGGCGCAGCCCGGCAGCTGAGACCACTTCACCGAGCGTCTGCTGCTCGAAGATCTTCCCGAACATCACCGGATTCGTGAAGGACGCATCGTATAATGTCATGATCGCGAACATAAAATCGTTGAAATGCTTGACCGGGAATTCGGTAAACTCCGGATCCGAGAATGCCCGCGTCAACTGACGCGCGCGGTCGGGCCGGAAGTTGAAGAAGAAACATGCATCGCCGTCTTTCACGATAGGCGCGGCAACGCCGGCGCAAATCGTCGGCTGCACGAATTCATCGTCTTCGCCGCGCGCGTACGCCGCCTCCAAACCGGCCGAGGCGGACGGGGCGGTCAGAGCGGCTCCGTCTGCAAGCGCATCATACGCACGCTGCGTCCGCTCCCATCGCTTGTCTCGATCCATCGCGAAGAAGCGGCCGCAGATCATTGAGATCGAAGCATTGCCGTTCGCCGCGCACGCCGACTCGAGCTCGCGCAGATATTCTCCCGCGCTGCGCGGCGGCGTATCTCGCCCATCGAGAAACGCAGCGATCTTGACGGGAACGCCGGCAGCCTTCGCCGCGTCCATCGTCGCATACAGGTGCCGCATCGAAGAGTGAACGCCGCCCGGCGAAACGAGGCCCAGCAGATGCAGCGTGCCGCCCGTCCGCTTGACATGCGCGAAGCAACCTTGCAGGACGGGATTCGACGCGAAGGTGCCGCGAGCGATCGCATCGTCGATGCGCGTCACGCTCTGGAGCACGACGCGGCCCGCGCCGAGATTCAAGTGGCCGACTTCGCTGTTGCCCTGTTGATCGTGCGGCAAACCCACTGCTTCTTCGGCGGCGCCGAGCTCCGTATGCGGGTTATTCGCGAAGAGCGCGCGCCAGTTCGGCATGTCGGCGGCGGCGATCGCATTGCCGCGCACTTCGGTCGAACACCCGAAGCCGTCGAGGATACAGAGGACGACCCGATTTCTAGGCATCGCCGAGGCCGCTCTTGACAAGCGCAAGGAATGCCGCCGGATGAAGGCTAGCCGAACCGACCAGACCGCCGTCGATATCGGGCTGCTCGCACAAAGCCATTGCATTCTCGGCTTTCATCGACCCGCCGTACACAATGCGTGCGTCATCGAGGCCGCCGGCGGTCTGCCGGATCAGCGCGATCGTGCGATTGGCGTTTTCGGGCGTGTCGGCAAGGCCGGTTCCGATCGCCCAGATCGGTTCGTACGCGATGACGATCGCAGCGCGTTCCTCATCGCTGAGATGACCGACGCCATCCGATACTTGCTGCATGACCCGCTGCAGTGTGGCGCCCGCTTTATGCTCCTCCAACGTCTCACCGACGCAGACGATCGGCGTCACGCCCTCGGCGATCAGCGCGCGTACTTTCTTCGCGACCATCGCATCGGTTTCGCCAAAATGTTGCCGGCGTTCGGAATGCCCGACGATGCAATAGCGGCAGCCGATCGTCGCGATCATCGAAGCGCTGACCTCGCCGGTAAAGGCGCCTTCGGGCGCCCAATAGCAGTCTTGTGCGCCGGCACCGATCGGCCAATCGCCGAGTGATTCGACGAGCGCCGCAAGATCGGTGAACGGGGCGCACAAAACGATGTCGACACGATCCGTCAGCAAGGCGGCTTCGGGCGCAAACGCTTCGACGTACTCGCGCGTCTGCAGCGGCGACTTATACATCTTCCAGTTGGCGGCGTAGAGCGGCCGACGTGCGCTCAAGCGGGCGGCGCCTGACGCAATGCAGCTACACCCGGCAGTTCCTTGCCCTCGAGGTACTCGAGCGTAGCGCCGCCGCCGGTTGAGATGTGCGACATCTTCGCCGCGAAGCCGAGCTTATGCGCCGCGGCAGCGGAGTCGCCGCCGCCGACGACGGACATCGCGCCGGAATCTACGATCGCCTGGCCGACCGCTTCGGTACCGGCCGCGAACGCGTCGTTTTCGAACACGCCCATGGGTCCGTTCCAGAGCACCGTCTTTGCGTGCAAGATCGTGCCGCGGAAGTGCTCGGCCGTGCCAGGACCGATGTCGAGGATCATCTCGTCGGGCGCGACGTGTTTGACGTCGACAAAACGCGTGTCGACGCCCGCTTTGAGCTCTTTTGCGACGACTGCGTCAGTCGGCAAATGCAAGTGCGCGCGCACGTGCCCGTCGTGGATCTTTGAGAAGACATGGCGCGCCGGTTCGAGGTCGGGATCGCGCAGCGATTTGCCGACGTCGATGCCCTCAGCCGCAAGCAGCGTGTTGGCCATGCCGCCGCCGACGACGATCTGGTCGCAGAGCTCGAGCAGTCGCTCGATCACGCCGATCTTATCCGACACTTTCGCGCCGCCGAGAACCGCCACAAACGGACGGTGCGGATCCGAGAGGATCGAATCGAGGACTTCGAGCTCCTGCGCCATCAGCGGTCCCATGTAAGCGGGCAGGTATGCGGCGATGCCTGTCGTCGAAGCGTGCGCGCGATGCGCCGTTCCGAATGCGTCGTTCACATAGAGGTCGCCGAGCTGCGCGAGCGCGCGCGCAAAGCCAGGATCGTTTTCTTCTTCTTCCTTATGAAAGCGGACGTTTTCGAGCAACAGCACATCGCCGTCGTGGAGCGCGTCTACCGCGGCTTGCGCTTGCGGACCGATGCAATCCGGCGCGGTCAGGACGGGACGGCCAAGGATCTCCGCTAGCCGCGTTGCGACCGGCGCGAGCCGGAGCGACTCGACGACGACGCCGTCCGGCCTGCCCAGATGGGAGAGCACGATGACCTTTGCCCCGCGATCGCTCAAGGCGCGCAGCGTCGGAGCGGCAGCCACGATGCGCGTATCGTCCGTGATGCGGCCGTCTTCGAGCGGCACGTTGAGGTCTTCACGCACGAGGACGCGCTTGCCGCTCACGTCCGCGTCGGCTAGAAAACGCGCCGGCACGGCGCTACGCAGATTTCTTCAAGACATAGGCCGTGAGGTCGGCGATTCGCGACGAGTAACCCCACTCGTTATCGTACCACGCGACGACCTTCACGAGATTGCCGCCGACCACCATCGTGCAGAGCGAATCCACAACCGATGAGCGAGAGTCGCCGCGGAAATCCATGGAGACGAGCGGCTCGTCCGTGACGCCGAGGATGCCCTTCATACGCTCCGACTCAGACCACTTGCGCATCAGCGCGTTGACCTCGTCCTTCGTGGACGTCTTCTCCGTTTCCACGACAAGATCCACGACGGAGACTGTGGGCGTCGGAACGCGCAGCGAGAATCCGTCGAGCTTGCCCTTCATCTCCGGGATGACGAGATAGATGGCTTTTGCAGCCCCGGTCGTGGTCGGGATGATGTTGAGCGCGGCAGCGCGCGCACGGCGCAGATCCTCATGCGGAAAATCGAGAAGGCGCTGATCGTTCGTGTACGAGTGCACGGTCGTCATCGTGCCTTTGACGATTCCCAGTTCATCCAACAGCACTTTCGTGGGCGGGGCCAGACAGTTGGTGGTGCACGACGCGTTTGAGATGATGAAATGTTTTGCCGGATCGAACTTCTCTTCGTTGACGCCGAGCACGATCGTGATGTCTTCGTTCTTCGCCGGCGCTGAGATTATGACGCGCTTCGCTCCCGCATCGATATGCGCCCGCGCTTTGGCGGCATCGGTGAAAAAGCCGGTCGATTCGATCACGAGATCGACGTTCAATTCGCGCCACGGAAGCTTTGCCGGATCGCGTTCTTGCACGAGGCGGATGGTCTTGCCGTTGATCGTGAACGAATCGCTCGTATGCGTCACGGTTCCCGGAAATCGTCCGTACGTGGAATCATACTTGAATAGGTGCGTTGCGGTAGCGGCGTCGCCGAGATCGTTGACGGCCACGACGTCGATATCCGGATGACGTTCCATCAAAGCGCGGAAGCCCTGACGGCCGATTCGACCGAACCCGTTTATGGCGATGCGGAATGCCACGCTCGACTCCTCAAAGACTGGCCGAAATCGGCCGGATGTATCGAGAGTTTTAGCCCTCTTGACGTGGCCGAACCTGCACGGTTAAATGCGCCGGGGAATCGTCCATCGACGTTTGTCGAACGAACGGACCGACATCGTGGGAGGGCAAGCATCGATTGCCCTTCAACGGCGGTGCCGCGAGCGGGCGAGACGCTCGATCTCACGCAGTCGATAGGCCATCGAGGATTTTGTCACCATGGGCCGTGCGCGGCGCCCAAGTTCACTCAAAGTCAGATCCGGGTTTGCGTGGCGCAATCGCGCGGCCTCGCGAAGAGGCGCGGAAAGAATGTGGGAGCGAGCTGGGTGCAGCAGCGACGTCGCCGCTTCGAGTTGACGCGCCGAAGCCGTGCCTGCGCGCGCGGCATTCGCAGCCTCGCCGTTCACCGTTCGCCGGATATTGTTCTTCGTCTCGCGCCGAGCGCGTATGTCGTCGAGCCGGAGAACCGCCTGCGTGGCGCCCATTTGCGCGAGAAGATCTGCTACCGCTTGGCCGTCCTTCACATATGCGAAAGGCATTTTTCTGCGCCGAGAGATTCCGGCGTCGACCTTGAGCGCGGCCAGGCCTGCCGCAACTGCGCGCGCCGCCCCATCGTCACGCGTATTGAATTCAAGGTGGTAGCCGCGCGCGGGATCGGCGACAGATCCGCACGCGAGAAATGCGCCGCGAATCCAGGCGCCGCGGCAGCACGCTCGCGCCGGTATCGACGGCTTGCTCACTTCCGGCAAGTCAAGCGTGACTAAGACGGAGAGCGAATCGCGCGCGCGTTTGGCGTCCAGATCGTGCGCGTGCGCCGCGATGTGCGCCTTTGCCGATGCCTTAAGCACGGCGCGCGCGATCGAAACGCGCGCCGTTCGAACGGTCACGCCGCCGTTCTCGATCGAACGCGAACCGCGCCGCCCCAACGCCGCGAAAGCCGCGAGAAACGCGCGCGGACAGCAATCGCGCCTGAATGATGCGCGGGCGATCTCATCCTTTGCGTCGGCCGAAAAAACTGCTATGCGCGATTTCCGTTCGCGGGCTGAAGCCATTGCGTCGCGATTTGGCGTTCCCGATCGGCGGCTCCCGCGGCGACCGACTCGTCGCTGCTCTCTTCGAACGGCTTCGACCGGCCACTTCGCTTGAGTCAAAGGTACATGGGACCTTTGCGTTCGCGCAAGCGAGTTGGGAAAAAAGCTCTAATCATCACGCAGTGCCGTTTTTGGCACAGGATATGACGTATGACGACGCGCAGGCTGGCGGAAGCTTTCCCATCCCCGCGGGGAAGGGCGGGCTTCCGTCCATCGCTTCAAAGGCGCCAAAGTATCGAGGAAAAGCTGCTCGATGCTTCGACATCTGCGAACGGTGGCGATAACCTGCATACGCTTGCGCCCGGGTGGGCGCATCTCAATCACCAGAAACGTTTCGAGGAGATAAACTGAATGCGTATTCCTACCCCGCTCTATGCGTTCGGCGCAGCTGCGGCAATCGCGGCGCTGGCCGGCTGCTCGGGCGGCGCCTCTGCGGTCAACCCGATGCAGGGCAGCCAGCCGAATCAGTCTGGTCAACACGTCAGCCCGATGTCGATGTCGCATGTTCCTTCACTGATGAACCCGGCTAAGATGATGCTCGTTCATCCTTCCGGAGTGCAACCAAAGGGTTGGATGTCGAAAGACGTCACCTCCGGCCTGTCGCTTCTGTACGTCTCGCAGTTCTACACGAATGACATCCAGGTCTATCGGCAAACCGGCACAGGCCAGAGCCCGGTCGGCACGATCGTCAACGGCGTGATCAACCCGCAGGGCATGACGGTCACCGCGAACGGCGACCTCTATGTCGCAAACACCGGCGCGAACAACATCCTCGTCTTTAAGAAGGGCCACCTGAACCCGTACCGCACGCTTGCCGATCCGGGCCAGTATCCCGTCGACGTCGCGGTCGATAATGACGGCACGGTCTATGCGTCGAACATCTTCGACACAAGCGCCATCGCCGGCTCGGTGACCGTGTACGCGCCTGGCGCAAACACCCCGACGCACCATTACAAAGTGCCGAACAACCTGAAAGTGCTGTTCGACGCCCTCGATGACAGCAGCACGCTGTATGTCAACTACATCGACCTGAACACCGGTCTCGGCGCGATGGTCAAATTCTATCCGGGCGGCAACAGCGCATATCCGACAGCCGTCACGACAGGGTTCCCCGGCGGCCTGCAGTTCGACAACACGCAGGATCTGCTCGGACTCGACCAAACTGGCCCGACCTTCGGCGGCGGGTTCGCATCGATCTACGAGCTGCCGTCAGGCACGCCGTCGTTCGAGTTCGCAACCGACAATGGCGATCCGCTCGGCGTTGCGCTCGTGCGCAACGAGCGGCACGTCTACGTGTCAGATGCGGTCTTCGGCGTCGTCCACGAATACACGTATCCGGGCGGCGTTGAGACCAACACGATCTCGAGCGGTCTCGGCTCATCGAGCCCGCCGTTCGGCGTCGCAGCCGATGCAGGTGCGCCTCTCTAAGAGACGCCCGTCATCGATCTGGGAACGGACTGGGCCGGCGATGAGTCGCCGGCCTAGTTTTTTTGAAGGGGCCGACGCGAGTCGGCCCCCAGACGCGCGACGAATCTTCTAGATATGCGATGGTTGTGCGGATCATCACATCATCTCGTATCGCATATGCATTCTCTTAGTCCCAAGGTCTCGTATTAGGAGACCGCTAAGGGCGGCGTACGGCTCGCGCTTTATCTCGAGCCATTCAACCCATATCGTGGAGGAGGATACTTCGTAGCATGCACCAGTCTTTGAAATTGGCGGCAGTCGGTCTGACCCTCGCGGCGCTGACGGCTTGCAACGGCGCGGGCAGCTCGCTTCCGGGACCGCAGAGCCCCGTCAATCCGCAATCGATCGTCCAACGCGACAGCTCGCTCGCAGCGGCGGGCATCGACCTGACGCGCGTGCACATCATGCGCACCGTGAACTCCGCCAGACCGTTTGCCAATCCGAACAACCTACAATACTTAGGCGGTCCGGTTGAGCAACACCCGGGCATCTACGTTATCTTCTGGGGATTCCAGAAGGCTAGCGCCGATCCGTCGCACGAGAAGGCGTACTTGACCGCGTTCTTAAAGGGCATCGGCCATAGCCCGTGGCTGGCCACCGATACCCAGTACTACGCAATCGTCAGCAGCGTCAAGAAGCATATCACCAACCCGACTGGTCAGCTCAAAGGCACGTGGGTCGATGCGTCGGCCGTTCCGACGTCGCCGACCGACGCGCAGATCCAGGCAGAAGCAGCGAAGGGTGAAGCGCATTTCGGCTACAACGTCGACGGCAACTACATCGTCGCGACGCCGCACCTCCACAACTCGAGCGGATTCGGCACCTCATTCTGCGCCTACCACAGCCCCACGAGCTCGGGCGGCGGTGAGATCTCGTACACGAACCTGCCATACATGACGGACGCCGGGGGAAACTGCGGCGAGAACAGCGTCAACCCCGGTGCGTCTGGTCTCCTCGATGGCGTGAGCATCGTCGCGGGTCACGAAGAAGCCGAGAGCCAGACGGACCCCGAAGTCAATCTCCAAACGGCATGGGCCAACAACCAAGGGGAGGAGATCGGTGACCTTTGCGCTTGGCAGAGTCTCGCCGACATCACCCTGGGCACCGCAAAGTACGCGGTCCAGCCGCTGTGGAGCAACAAGATCGGCGGCTGCGCGCTGCACACGCCGTAAAGAACGCCTGAAGGGGCCGACGTCAGTCGGCCCCCGTGACGTTCGCTGGGCCGACTAGCGTCGGCCCCTTCAAAAAAATGAGGGCCGACTAGCGTCGGCCCCTTCAAATCGTCGGCCCCTTCAAATCGTCGGCCCCTTCAAAAATTCGCCATCCTTAGACCGTCAGGTAGATCGCTTCGAGGCGCTCGCCGACCGTATCCATCGCATAGGGGGCCGCGGCCACGCGCGCGGCGTCCGAATGCAAAGCGCGCTCGGACGACGTGCTCGTCAAGATCGCGATCAACGCGTCGGCAAACGCCTCACGCGAGCAGTCGACCAATCTGCCCGATGCGCCGCGGCCGATGACTTCGCGCGATACCGGGCAATCGATCGCGACGACCGGCACGCCGTGCGACAGCGCTTCGACAAGCACGAGCCCTTGCGTCTCGGTCGTTGACGCGAATGCAAACGCATCGGCGGCGCGATACCATGCGCCGAGTTCCGGTTTTTCCAGCGCGCCGGTGAACTCAACGGCGTGCGCGCACGGCAGCGCGTCCGCATGTCGTCGAAGTTCCGCTTCGTGCGGTCCTTCGCCCACGATCACGAGGCGCGCGCGTGGCACTTGAGAAGCGACGAGCGCAAACGCGTCCAACACGAGGTCGACGTTTTTCTCCTTGCCCAGGCGCCCCGCATAAAGCGCGATCGGGCCGCCGCACCGCGCGCGCAGCGTCTCGGCTTGCGTGCAGCCGCCCTCGAACATCGAGAGATCGACGCCGGTAGGCAGCACGTCGATCGGCTTGCTGACGCCATACCCGTTGAGTTCGTCGGCGGTGAAACGCGTCGGAGCGATGATGCGGTCGCAGCGGTTCGAAAACTCGCGTGACAACCAGACGAAGCGTGATTCCGTAAACGCCTGACGCAGCGGCACGTAGTGCGTGTACTGCGTGAACCGCGTGTGATAGGTGAAGATGAGCGGCGTCTTGCGCCGCTGGGCCAGATACGCTCCCATGCATCCGACGAAGAAGAACGAGTGGCAGTGGACGACGTCGAACGGGACGTGGGGCAGCGACGTCAGCAGTTTCGCCGGCAGCGGAAACGCCATGCGCAGCTGTGGGTAGAATGGAAACGAAGCGGAGTGAAAGCGAAAGACGTCGGGCTCATCTTCGGGCGTCGAGTCGTGCGCCGGAGCCACGATGATCACGCGATGGCCGCGCCTGCGAAGAGCGCGGGCGGCCACCACCACCGACGCGGCGACGCCATTCTTCTCCGGCAGATATGAATCTGAGAACATTCCCACGGTGAGCGGACCCGCGACGCGGTCCGTCAGCGCTTGCGCCGTCACGAAGCGGGCAGATCCGACAGAAGCACGTATAGATCGTCGGGCTTGACGCGCGCGCCGGGCCGCTCCGGCACAGCCAGTACGCGCACTCGCACATCGCGGCTCGCATAGTGTATCAACAGCTCGTCGCCGGGCTTCACGACATGCGCCGGCTTCACGGCTCGTCCGCCGCACTCGATCCGTCCGGCATCGAGCGCATCTTTGGCCGCCGTTCGCCGCTTGGCCAAGCGTGCTACTTTAAGAAACTTGTCCAGCCTCATGGTCCTTCGCCCGGCGCCACAAGGCGTCTAGATCTTCGAGGCTGCGGCCCGCGAGCGCCGTGGCGCCGCCGCCGGCAAAGCGCTCCATCGAAGCGAAGCGAGCGCGGAATTTCGCATTCGCGCCCCTCAGCGCGGCCTCTGCGTCAACGCCGAGACGACGCGCCAGATTGACGAGCGTGAAGAAGACGTCGCCGAGCTCGTCGCGGATCTCGTCACGCGATTCACCGGCCATTGCGGCGTGAAGCTCGGCGAGCTCCTCGCGCAGTTTTGCGACGATCTCGTCGGTCTGCGGCCAGTCGAAGCCGACGGTCGCGGCTTTTTCCTGCATGCGCTGCGAGCCGAGCAATGAGGGCAGACTCTTCGGAATACCGTCGAGCAGCGACTCGCGATGCTTGATCGACGCCTCTTGCGTCTTGAGCATCTCCCACGATTTCATCTGTTCTTGCGTCGTGGAGATGCGCGCGTCGCCGAACACGTGCGGGTGCCGGCGGATCATCTTGTTCGAGAGCGCGTCGATGACGTCGGCGACGGAGAACTGACCTTTCTCCGATGCGATCTGCGCGTGGAAAACGATCTGCAGCAGCAGGTCGCCCAGCTCTTCGCTGAGCTTTTTGGGATCGCGCTCGTCCACCGCCTCCACGACCTCGTGCGCTTCCTCGACAAGATATGGCAGCAGCGACTCGTGCGTCTGCTCCTTATCCCAAGGACAGCTCACGCGCAGCCGCGCCATGACCTCTACGAGCTCATCCCACGTGTGATGGACCGCGACGGGCGGCAACGGCAAGAGCGGGGTGGCGGCGGCTGCGGAGAGCGCCGCGCGCGGCACGCCCGCGACCATACGCACGCGCACGCCGCGCCTTCCGAGGCCGGCGAGAATGTGCGGCAAGCCGGGAACGTCAAGCATCGGGTGTCCGGGCACGCCGAGCGCTGCGTCACCGACCTGCGCGAAGTCCGCAGCGGCTTCAACCGCTTCGGGCACGCCGCGCAGCAGCGATGTGCCGTGAAAGGGCGCCGCGATCAAACGGATACCGCGCGCGCGAAGGTGCTCTTCGAGGTCGGGCGCGATGCCGCACAGCGCGACGCGTGGCGCTTCTTCTAGGGCCGCCAGCCCGCCGAGCGTCAGGAGTGACGCATCGCCCGGGCCGAGCCCGATAACCGTCAACGTCGGCATCGGGAGTGTGCTTTGACGCGGTAGCCGCGGCGGCCCTTCGAACAGCAGCGCGCCCCACCTAGGGAAAAAAAGGGCCGGCGTTGATGCCGGCCCGTTCGTTCCACTACGTCGCGATGCTTAGCTGTGCGGTGTTGCCGCAGGCGCTCCGCTCGTCGGCGGCAGCGGCTGGGGCGATGGGAACAATCCGCTGAACGCCGGATCGTTGTATTCGATCTTCGCTTGTTGCCGAAGCTTTGTGATCAAGTCCGTCGTAGCGGTCGGCTCTTGCTGCGCCTGGATCGCGGCGACGATCGAAGCGCGCGACATCGGTGTGATGGCCTCGCTCTGGATCACGTGCCAACCGAAGGGCGACTGCACCGGCGGGCTGATCTGCCCGACCTTGAGCTTGAACGCTGCGTCCTGGAACGGCTGCACCATCTGGCCCGGACCGAACGGCTGCAGCTCTCCGCCTTTGTCTTTGCTTGACGGATCGATCGAGTATTGCTTGGCGAGCGCCGCGAAATCCGCGCCGCTCTTCAGTTTCTGCTCGATCATGATCGCTTCCGCTTGCGTCTTCACGAGGATGTGACGGACGCGGACTTGCGAAGGCGAGTTCATGGTCATCTTGTTGGTCTTCAAGTACGCGTCGATCTGCGACTGGTCGACTTTGATGTCTTTGTCGACTGCGTTTTTCAGAAGCACTTGCTCGCGGATGATGTCGCGCGCGTCGTCCATGGTCATGCCCTGCTGTTTGAGCACTTCATCGAATTGACCGGCCGGGAAGTTCGCTTCAACTTTGTTCAGCGCTGCCGTGACATCGGCGTCGCTCGCGGTGATGTTGTTGGCGGCAGCATATTGGGTGATGAGCAGCTTGTCGACCATCTGCTGCAGAACTTGTTGGCTCGCACGGGTGTTCGACTCCAGCTTCTTATCGAACTCAGCTTGCGAGATCGCCGTGCCGTTCACGGTGATGACGGGCTTGCTGGTCGCGCAGCCGGCGACCGTCGTGATCAGGCCTGCGGCGAGGATCGCGGCCATCGCGGGCGTGGGATTCATCAATAACCTCCTGCAGAATCGTGCCGCGCCATCGCCGTCAAAGAGCGGTTAAGATCTCGCGCACGGTGCCGAGCATGCCGTCACGCGCCTGCATCGAAGTTGGCAGGTGGATGACGATAGCGCTCTGCGTGAAACGAAAGTTTCCCCGGGTTAGGGCGGTAAGCGCTGGAAGCGCTTGTTCGGAGAATGAAAACCGTCGCCCGATCTCGAGTGTCAATCGCCGCTGTTCGAGCGCAACTTTTTCGACTCCTTTGGCCGCTGCGAGCACGCGCACACGCGTCAGCTCAAGCAACGCCTCCACCGGTGCCGGCAGCGGTCCGAATCGGTCGCGCAATTCCTCGCCGGCCGCGTCCACTTCTGGGATCGTACGAGCGGCGGCCAGTCGCTGGTACATGTCTATCTTTTGACCAGCGCCTTTGACGTATTCCGACGGCAGATACGCGCTGACTCGGAGGTCGAGGACAGGCGGCGGTATCTCGGGCGGTTGCGGCTCGCCGCGGCGCTGCGCGATCGCTTCTTGAAGGATTTGACAATAGGTCTCAAAGCCCACAGCGGCGATGAATCCCGACTGCCGCTGACCGAGCAGATTGCCGGCGCCTCTGATCTCCAAGTCGCGCATCGCTAATTGAAGACCGGAGCCGAGATGCGAGAATTCGCGGATCGCATCGAGCCGCGACTCGGCTTCGATCGTGAGCTTGCGGTGCGGCTGATGAAGAAAGTACGCATAGGCTTGATGCGCGCTGCGCCCCACCCGGCCGCGAAGTTGGTAGAGCTGCGCGAGGCCGAAGCGATCCGCGTTGTTGACGATGATCGTGTTGACGTTCGGAATGTCGAGGCCATTCTCGATGATCGTCGTCGACACGAGCATGTCGAACTCGCCGTTGACGAACGCGACCATCACTTTTTCCAATTCGCCTTCCCGCATCTGACCGTGTCCGACGACGATGCGCGCGCGCGGTGCAAGCGCTTGCAGCGCTGCGGCGACGCCGTAGATCGTCTCGATGCGGTTGTGCACGAAATAGACTTGACCATTGCGCTCGAATTCTTGCCGCAGCGCTTGGCCGACGACTGCGTCGCTCGCCGGAGTGACCACGGTCTTGATCGCGACGCGATTGACAGGGGCGGTCTGGATGAGCGAGAGGTCGCGCACACCCACCATCGCCATGTGCAGCGTACGCGGGATCGGCGTCGCAGAGAGCGTGAGCACGTCGACGGAACGGCGCAATTCTTTCAAGCGCTCTTTGTGCATCACACCGAAGCGCTGCTCTTCATCGACGATGACGAGCCCGAGCCGCGCGAAGCCGACGTCCTTCTGCAGCAGCCGGTGCGTGCCCACCACGATATCGACGCTGCCCGCATGCAGGTCGCGCAAGGTCTCTTTCTGTTCTTCGCGCGTGCGGAAGCGGGAGAGCAGACCGATCCGCACCGGAAAAGCGGCGAAGCGATCGGAGAACGTGCGGAAGTGCTGCGCGGCAAGGACGGTGGTCGGCACGAGCACGGCGACTTGCTTGCGATCCATGATCGCCTTGAACGCGGCGCGGATCGCGACCTCGGTCTTGCCGTAGCCGACGTCGCCGCAGATCAAGCGGTCCATCGGCCGCGGCCGCTCCATGTCCGCCTTGACCGCTTCGATCGCGCTGGCTTGATCGAGTGTCTCGTCGTAGGGGAACGACTCTTCCAGCTCCGCCTGCCACGGCGTGTCGGGCGCGAACGCGTGCCCCTGCGCGGTCTCGCGCTCCGCATACAACCGCACGAGGCCCTGCGCGATCGTGTCCACCGCTTCTCTGACGCGCGCGCGCGTGCGCGCCCAGTCGCTGCCGCCCATTTTTGAGAGACGCGGCGCGGCGCCGTCGGATGCGACGTACTTGCGCACGAGATGCATCTGATCGATCGGGACGTAGAGGCGGTCCTCGCCGAGGTATCTGAGCAGCATGAAGTCGCGCTCGACATCGTCGATCGTGAGGCGTTCCAGCGAGACGTATTGGCCGATGCCGTGATTGGCGTGAACGAAATATTCGCCGGCCTTCAAGTCGGCTTCGCTCAGCGGCACGCCTTCCTTCGCCGCCTTCATCTTGTGGCGCCGCGCGGAATGGCCGAACAATTCCGCGTCGCCGATCACCACAAGGTTGATGCGATCCATCACGAAGCCGGCATCAAGCGTGCCGTCGACGACGATCACTTGACCGTGGCCGCGCCCCTCCACCGCGATGTCGGCCTCATCGAGCATCTCGCGCACGCGACGGTGGCCGACGGAGACGATCGCGACCGTCTGCCCGCGAGCGATCCTCGTTCGAACGTCATCCACGAACCGCTCCACGCTGCGGCCGTATTGCGGCGCCACGCTCGCTCCGATGGCGACCTTTTCGTCCGCGTCGCGCGCGATCCTGACATTCGCGATCTCGGACGGAAACGTCAGCACCGCGCGTTGCGCCGTGCGCTCGACCAGCTCCGTAAGCGTGAAGTTTCGGTCCGTATCCGGGCGAGCGTTGTTCGCCCTCCTGCGATCCGCGTCTGGGCGAGCGGTGCTCGCCGTACTACTGGCCGAATCGTCGTCCTCATCCGCTGCGATGATCGAGTCGCCGCCGCTCTCCGCGAGCGGCGCGCTGTCCGCCGCCGCGATCATATCCTGATCCTCGATGACGACCACCGCTTCAGGTGCATAATCCAGGAGAGAGCCGGCCGCGCCATCAGATATGTCGGACCACGGAGAGATGACGATTGCTTTCTCTTCGCCGACGGAGCGCTGATCGGCGAGCGCGAATGGCCGGATGCTTTCCAGGGTGTCGCCGAAAAACTCAAGGCGCAGCGGGAGATCCGTCAGCGGCGGAAAGACGTCGATGATTCCGCCGCGCACAGCGAACTCGCCGGCTGCGCCAACTGTGTCGACCCGTTCGTAGCCGAGCAAGACGAGATCGGAAAGCAGCGTCTCCCATGCGAGCGTATCGCCGACGCGCAGCCGACGGGTCGCACGCCTGAAATCGTCCGCGGTGCGCACCGCGCCCCGCAATGCCTCGTGGGGGATGCAGAAGACGCCCGGCCGTCCGTCCGCAAGATGAGCGAGTGCTTCCATGCGCGCGCTCTGCAGCGTCGGATTGAGCGGTGCGTCGGACACCTCGTCGCGCGCCGCGATCGACCAGACCGGAGATCCGTGCTGCTCGAGGTAGAACGCGCAATCGGACGCAAAACGGTCGGCCGATTCCTGCGTTCCGGTCCAGACGACGATCTGGCCGCCGATTTCGCCCCACAGCGCGGCGACGACGAACGTTCTGGCGCCTTGCGCTGTCGCAAGGATGTCGGTGCTCATGCGCGCGCGGATGAAACGCTGCATTTCGCCGACGAGCGGGCTTGAGGAAGAGAAGAGGTCGAGCAGACGGTTACCGATTTGCATCGCGGCCGAGTGATGAGTCTCCAAAAGGTGAGTGGCCGGGTCGCGCTCGACCCGGCCTATGTGCTTTAGAACCGCATTTTACCACATCTACGTTATATTTGAAGACGTACGTCAGATTTATACGTTATATTTGAAGGGCCGACGCCAGTCGGCCCAAGGCGAAGCCGGAAGCGGGGAGCCAAGCGAAGAACGTGTCAACAATGGTTTTCATACGTGCGCTCGCAGGGCTCGCGGCGCTTGTGTTCCTCACAGCCGCGACGCCGGAGCCCGTGCCTTCGGGCGTTCCGGTCGCCGCCGACTCGGATCCGGTGAGGATCGTCTCGGTCTCGCTTTCGTCCACCGACTTCCATCCCGGCGACCTTGTCAGCGGCCGCGTGATCACCACGAGCAATGCTGCGGCCGTGACCGCGGAAGTCGGCACGATCCGCGTCGGTGTGCCGCGTGTCGCGATCGGAAAGTTCCGCATCTCGATGCAGCTCCCGAACATCCCGCTGCCCATCGGTCCGCAGAAGTTGATCATCACAGCGGTGCGCCGGGATGGCGCGCGCGCGACGCGATCGGTCGACGTCCGAGTGGATTGGTAAGTTGGCTCATGCCCGCGCGGTCGTGCTCGTCATCGATTCAGGGGGCGTGGGAGCGGCGCCCGACGTCCTCGCCTTCGGTGATTCGCCGAACGCGAACACGATCGGCAACACCGCGAAAGCAGCGGGCGGCTTAGCGCTTCCGACGCTTGAGGCGCTCGGTCTCGGGTGCATCACAAAGATTCCGGGCGTGGATCCGGTGGCGCAGCCGAGCGCCACGGTCGCGCGTCTGCTCGAGGCGAGCGCCGGCAAAGATACGATCACCGGTCACTGGGAGATGATGGGTATCGTCATCCGCCACGCATTTCCGACATATCCGAACGGATTTCCAGCAGACGTCATCGAGCGCTTCGAAGCGATCGCGGGCGCAAAAGTGCTCGGCAATGTGGCCGCGTCCGGTACGGAGATCATCGAACGGCTCGGCCGTGAACACATGAACACCGGCCGGCCGATCGTCTATACGTCGGCGGATTCCGTCTTTCAGATCGCGGCGCATGAAGACATCGTTCCGCTTGAGACTCTTTGGTCGTGGTGCGAGCAAGCGCGAGCGATGCTCGTTCCTCCGAATCGCGTCAACCGCGTCATCGCCCGTCCATTCCGCGGCGCGCCCGGCTCATTCGAGCGAACTCCGAACCGCCGCGACTATGCGGTCGCACCGCCGCGGCCGAGCATCCTCGACGCGCTCGAGCGTGCCGGCGTTCCGACGTGCGGCCTCGGAAAGATCCAGGACATCTTCTGTTGCCAGGGTATCGCCGCCGCGAGCCGAACAGCCGACAACGCCGAGGGCATCGCCCGAACGCTCGACTGGCTCGACCATGGACCCGGCGGCCTGTGCTTCACGAATCTCAATGATTTCGATTCGAAGTACGGGCACAGGCGCGATGCAGACGGCTATGCGAAAGCGCTTATCGCACTCGACCGCGCGCTGCCCCAGCTCTTGAATCGCCTACATGTGGGAGATCGATTGCTCATCACGGCAGATCACGGATGCGACCCGACCGCTTCAGGCACCGACCACACGCGCGAGTTCACGCCCCTCGTCGACTACCGGCCGGGCGTAGCCGGCCGCGTGCTCGGCGAGCTCAACTCTTTCTCTCAGGTGGGCGAGCGCGTTTTGCAGACGTTTGGGATCACCGAACCCTGGACGCCGCTCATCGTATGAGCACTCCATCCGCCATCCTGCCGCAAGCGGCGCGCGATGCCGAGCCGCGTTACCCGGCAAAGCTCACATTTTTCGAGCAGCGGGCCGTGCCGGGTTGGTGGATAGTATGGAAGCGACTGCTCGACGTGTGCGTCAGCGCCGTGCTGCTCGTCGTGCTCTCGCCCTTGTATATCATCATAGGAATCGCGGTCAAGTTGACGTCGGCGGGTCCGGTGCTTTTCACGCAGACGCGCGTGGGCAAGAACGGTTCGCTGTTCCGATTCTACAAGTTTCGGACAATGGTCGACGGCGCGCATCTGCTTCACGAATGCGTCGCGCATCTCAACGAATGCGATGGCCCTGCGCTCAAGATCGCCAACGATCCGCGGCTCCACGGGCTGGGCCCGTTCCTGCGCCGCACGAGCCTTGACGAACTGCCGCAGCTGTGGAACGTCTTGCGCGGCGACATGACGCTCGTCGGTCCGCGTCCGGCGCTGCCGAATGAAGTCGCCAACTACGCCCCGCCGTATCTCGAGCGGTTGAACGTCACGCCGGGGCTCACGGGATTGTGGCAGGTGAGCGGCCGGGCGAACGTGCCGTTCCGGCGCTGGATGGCCATGGACGTCTGGTACGTGCGCAATTGGACGCCGGCCGTGGACTTCGCATTGCTCGTCCGGACTATCCCCGCGGTGATCTTCCGCGAAGGGGCCTGGTGAAGCGGGCCATCGCGCTTGCAGCCGCGCTCGCGGCGATGTCACCGATACCGGCGAGATCCGATCAAGCACCGCAGGACGTCGGTCATGCGCTTCTCCGCGTCAGCGCCGGGCACGTGCGTTATTTCGCAGATCAAGCGGTCGTGCAAGCACGCGACGGCGTCGAAGTCAGACTTCCCGATGGCGCCGTGGTTCGCGGCGACATCGCGACGGTCGATCTGCGCTTGCGCCGCATCGCAGTAGCCGGGCACGTCACGCTGCACACGGCCGCCGGCGACTACGCCGGCGCGGGTTTCGCGGATTTTTTTGCGTTTCGGCGAGCGTATTTCTTGCCGCTCGTGCCCGCGGCAGATCGCTGGACGTTTTTGAACGGCGATTGGAGCACGCCGGAAAAAGGACGCGAGATGCCGGGCGACGCGTTCGCCTTGCCGGACTTGCAAAACATCCAACCGTACATAGAAGGCACGAGCGCGGCGATAGATTTCACGACGTTCGCACGCTTCGCGCCGGCGACGATCCGCGTGTTCGACGCAGTCCCGACACCGGCGCTTCCCGTGTATGTCTACAACTACTCCGCGAATCAGAATTTCGGCGTCAACTCGCTGTCCGGCGCGAGTTTCGACGCGCCGTACGCGTTCGCGGGCTCGGCTGATTCGCTCGACGCGCTGCACCTTCGCTACGATCAGACGAGGCCGGTGAAGGCGTTCTGGTCCTTCGAACACCACTCGGTGTTCGGCGATGCCGGATATGCGGTCTTCAGCCTCAACCCGGCGAGCGAGCCGACCAAACAGTGGAATCTGCTGGGATACGATCAAGTCGGTACTCGCACCGGCTTTGCGGTGAACGCGCAGCTCTTCACCGTCCAATCCGGGCTCGCGCAGCCGGCTTCGTCCAACGGATTCGCCGATGTCCAGCTCACGCAGGCGCTTGCGCAATCGGCGCTGCGTGTCGACGCGACGCAATCGTACGACTCGCTCCTTGCGACCGGAGAGCCCAATCATCCGTTCGTCCTCGGATCGCAATGGGCGGGCTACGATCAGCCGCTCTTCAGGAGCGGTTTCACCTACCGGCTGCAGTCAGGTCTTGCACACATCCACGATGCATTTGGAATCTCCGGCCAGACGCTTCCCGATGTCTGGTCGCACTATCTCGGCGCGTACCTTGCGACCCCGCAGTACCAAGGCCCCGCGGGAATCGGCTTGGACGCAACCGCGCAGATCCAGCGCACGTGGTTGAGTTTTCCGAACACGATCACGACGACGACCCTTACCGCCAGTGCAAGCAGACAAGTGACGCCGCACATCTACCTCGTCGCGACGCAGCTGACGCAAACCGTGAGCGCGACGAGTGCAGCATTGACGTTTGCGTCCCCAAACACCGCGACAGGGCTGACGCCGGCGCCGCAGTCGCTGAACGGGCTGCCGATATACGGCATAGCGACCGTCGTGCCCGACGCCGTGAGCCGGAATTACATACTGAGCGGATCGTGGCAGCCGTCGACGGCGTTTCAATTCTCCGCCGCGGCGCAACAGACGAACTATTCCCCGGTGCAGGTGCCCGGCCTCACGAGCGTGCCGCGCTACCAGTTGAACGGCGATGCTCGATTCCGGATCACGCGCACGCTCTTCGCGGACGTGTCGCGCGGCTATCTCTTCAACTGGGGCGGGCGCGTTTGGACGCCGCAGTTCGGCATCCAGGTGAGCGCGCAATGATCGCGCTGCTGCTGAGCGTTCCACTGATGTGGGGCGGACCTTCAATGTGGGGCGGACCTCTATGGTCCGCCCGGCCGACCATAAAGGTCGGCCCTACAGTGCTCGCGGCTGCGACGCCGATTCCGCAAGCGTCGCAGACGCCGCCGCCGGACGTCGCCGCGACGCCCGCGCCCACGCTGCCGCGCTATTCCGGTCAACTGCTCGACGTCGAACGCGGATACGTCGTCTTCAGCACGGGCGATGCGCTCAAGCTCGCACCGGACGTCGCCATCGTCGACGACGATACCGGCGCGGCGCCCGGCTATGCCGTCGAGCCCGGGCTCTACGCGATCGCGATCGTCGCGCCGGACACCGGACTGGTCACTTCGCTGCGACTAGCCCGCACGCCGCGTCCAAACGCCACGCCGATCGCCGAGGTGCCGCGTTCGTACGTCATCGCCGCGTCGTCGCCGCAACCGAACCCTGATCTCGCCCCGCCGAAGACGCGCTATACGAGCAAGCTGTCTGCGGCAGTTCAAGTCACGATCAACGCGCTCGTGCCGCCGGATACGCCATTCGATGCGGATGTCTACATCGCGACCGACACGAGCGGATGGAACGCCCAGGCGATAAAGATGCAGCGCGTCGACGGCCGGCACTTCCGTATCGTCACCGAGCTGCAGGGCGGAACGGACTTTCATTACTTGTTCACGCGCGGTTCGTGGACGTCTGTGGAGAGAGAACGCAGCGGTTTGCAGCGGCCCGCGCGCGAGCTCGTCATCGAAGGCGGCGACGTTCTCGACATCGCGGCGACGATCTACCGCTGGGCCGACTTGCCGTAGCAGCCTCTCGTGGCAGAGCAACCATCGCTTGCCCCGTTATTCAGGATTGTCGCGCGCGGAATGAGGACATCGCGGCCGTCAGAAGCGCGTCGAAACGATCGGCGACGGCGTCGAACGAATAGCGCGAAAGAGCTCGCGCGCGAGCCTGCTCGGACGCGGAGGCGAGCGCAAGCGGATTCGCCGCAAACGATTCTCGCGCCGACTCGATCGCACCAACCCACGCGTCGATGTCATCCGGCGCGCCGATAAGCGTGCCCACGCCGCCGACGACGTCGCGCAAGCCCGGGATATCGCTTGCGATCACGTGGCAGCCGGCAGAAAGCGCTTCTGCCGCGACAATCCCAAACGTCTCGTATCGTGACGGTACGAGCACGACATGTGCATCGCCGAACACGCGGGCGCAAGCCGCGCGGTCCAGCGCTCCAAGCACTCGCACGTTCGGAAAATTCGCGATATCGTGCAAAGCGTTTGCTTCAGGACCCGCTCCGCCGATCACAAACGAGATCGAAGTGCCAGATTTGGCAGAGCACTTCTTGATGATAGCCGCAAGCCTGTCCACGCCCTTTTGCACATGGAGGCGGCCGATAAATGCGACCGTGAACTGCACCGGGCGAGCGCGCGGCACAAATGAGTCGGTGTCGACAGCGATCGGCACGTCGAAAACGTTGCGTGCTCCGAGCCCCAGCAAATAGTCGCGATCGGTTGCGTTCAAGACGTGTACGGCGTCAAAGAGGCGGATCGCGCCGCGACCGGAGACAGCCCACGCGAGATCGTGCAGTCCGCCGAAGCGGATGACCGCATGATGCCCGGAGATCGCCGGAACGCGAGCGCGGCGCGCAGCCGCAAGCGCGATCCGATCCTGAAACGCATAGCCGTTGTCCGCGTAGACCAGATCGAAGCCCCGAAATGCAGCGGCGAGCGCTGCCGTCGATGGCAGTCTTCCGGGTAAACCGGGAACCGAAGCAGCCTTCACCTCCACGACATCGATCGCGGACGGGATCGCGACGGCGCTCATGCTGCCGTGCGCTGCGTGCGGACGAGTCGCTGCGTGCAAGACCGTCAACGAAGCGTCGCGCGTGCGCGTGAACGGCACCCAAAAATCCGTCAGCCACGAACGAAGCCCGCCGACGAATGCCGGATCGAGCGGGCTATACAACGCGAATCGGCGCGACACGGTCGGTTGGAGCGACCTCCTGTGGGGGCAAATGCCCGCAAGGCGCGAATGCGAGCGACGCGAGGACTTCAGTAAAGGAGGAACGTCATCCCCGTCAGCTCACGCAGCGGAGCAATCGTTGGTCGCGCCGGTGTCTTTGTGATCCTTGCGACCGCGGTATCACTTGGTGCAGCCGGGATGTATTTGGCGCGCGTGCACGACGAGCGTGTTTGGAGCGCCATCGTGCCGAGCCGGGCGCCGGTCGGCGCGTTCATCGGGGATGAGATCGTCGTCCGGCCCTTCGCACCGACGCGCGTCACGATCATCTCAGGGATATTTGCCGTCGCAAGCGGTCGCGCGACACCCGAGAAGCCGTTTGTCTTCCGCAGCAGCGGAGCGGATAGTTACTACGTCCGCACAAGCGTCGACCGCGCCACGCGTGTCGAGCTTTTTCGCGCGATGCCCGACACGCCGCCGTTCGTGATCGGGCTCTTGTTCATCGCCGCGTTCTGTCTCACGGTCTTCGCAGCATCGAAGGTGCTGCGCGGAGCAAAGAAAAGTTCGCTCGCGGATCCACGCATCGTCGCCGCGATCTGGGCAGGGTCGGCGGCGCTGATGTATATCCTCACGCCGCACGAGTATCACAACGACACGATCGGCGGCGACCAGTGGCGCAATTGGGGCTACCTGGGGTTCGGATATATCGACACGATGCAAGCGGTCGCAGTCGGGGCGATACATCACGGCCTCAACGGCCTCATCGACGCGCAGAGCATGGGCAAGCCGATCGCATATCAAGCGATCGCAGCGCTGCTCGGCGCCGCGGCGTTACCGACGATACTGCCGGCGGCCATCTCGTGCGTCGGCATGGGCGGCGCCGTCGCCGCGACGTACGTCCTCGGAAGGCTGCTCGGATCCGAGCGAGTCGGCTGGGTGGCCGCGGGACTGTTCGCGGTTTCGCCTGTCGTACTGCAGTACGCCGGCGCGTTCTACCAAGAGTCGGGCTACCTAGCCGCTGCGTGCTGGTCGTTCGCGCTGACGGTGCACGCAGTGAAGAACGGCAGCGCGCGCAGTCTGGGCATGGCGGCGGTGCTCGCGGCGATCGCAGTCTCTTCCAAGCAAGTGCTCACGGCGCCGCTTATCGCAGCCTTCGATGCACTCGTCGTTCTGGCCGCAGGTGCATCGTGGCGCAAAGCCGTTTCGATCGCGCTGCTGCAAGGCGTCGCGGCCATCGCAGGTCTCGTCGCGCTCTGGCCATTCCTTTGGAAAGACACGCTGCAGCGGCTTGCTTTCGTCTGGGGCCAACGCATCGCGTTTGATGCGCTCATCGGCGTTTCGCGGCCGCTCGACCAGCGAATCCTCATCGCCATCGGGCAAGATCTCGGACATTGCGGGCCCGCGATGCTCGCGCTCATGGTCATCGGTCTCTGGGCAGCATTCGTGCGCCGTCACACCGCAGCTGCCTGGTGCGCGGCCGGCGTATTGATCGGCATCATCTTCGTCGTTCCGACGTCGCTCTATCTGCAGCACTATTTGCTGTTCGCATATCCGTTCGTTCCGTTGCTCGCCGCGTTCGGTTTGGACGCGCTCCCGCTTGATGCGCGGATGTTCGCGCGCGCGGGCGCAATAGCCGTCGCCGCGGACTTGGCGTGGGCCGCATGGTTCTTTCCCTATCCGGGTGCCGCGGCGATCGGATGCTTCGATTTTGCGTGCACCGCGCGGGTATATGGCGTCGCCGAGCCGACGTACGGCCTCGCGGACGCCGCGCGCTGGTTAGTCGCGCATAGTAAACCAGGCGATGCGATCGGCGCTCTCATATCGCCACACGTGTTGCAAGCGGAACTGCCGGACCGGCCTGTGCTCCATCTCTTCCTTGAGCCGCGCGTTCACAAACAGGAGGCGGCGCTGCAATCGACTCCCGTTAAATTCGTCGTCGCAAACGCATGGTCCGATGCGGATGACGAACAGATATTGGTTCCGAGCCTGCATCTGGTCTGGACCGGCTCGCCGCGGGAAGGCTCGCCGCGCATCTACGAGTCGGACAGCGCGACATCTGCCGACTTGCCGGACGTAC
The DNA here is from genome assembly GCA_035295225.1 of Candidatus Eremiobacteraceae bacterium. Lineage (NCBI taxonomy): Bacteria > Bacillati > Vulcanimicrobiota > Vulcanimicrobiia > Candidatus Eremiobacterales > Candidatus Eremiobacteraceae > Candidatus Eremiobacteraceae bacterium. The sequence goes on from DATGJI010000058.1 coordinate 176,110, forward strand.
CGCCCGATCCGCAAACGGTGTTGCCGCTCGTGCCGGCCGGCACGACGCGCATCGTCGTCACCGGCCACCGCGATGAGTTCGTCGCGGCGTTCGGCGAGAACCAAGTCGTGCTGCCGCTGCCGACCGGTTGGGGTGGATCGTTCGCCGACGTCGTCGGACTAGGCGGCGGCATTGCCATCGCCGGTCAAAATTCTGCGTTGCAGGCCGCGCTCGGTGGTTTCGAACAGCCGCTCGCAAGCAATTCCGGCGCGGCCACCTATGCGCTTCCCACACTCGACTCGTACCGCGTGCTCGCGCCGCTCCGCTTCAAGCCTGCGAAGCGGCCCGGCCGCATCGGGCTCGATGTCGTGATCCCAGCGTCGACTTTGCACCCGGCGTTCGACGACGGGTTGCGCGCCAACATCACGCTCGACCGGCCCATCGGACAGAGCGGTCATGCACGCGTAACACTCTCGTGCCTCTTCGACCAACGCGTCGACGCGGCGGTGTTCTGGCTCGGACCGACGCACATGCGCGCGCTCGTGCCGGTCACGCAACGGCCGCTCTCCGACTGTGTGGCGTACCACATGCGCATCATCGCTCACGCCGACATCTGGCCGGCATCGGCGCGCCGCGCGAGGCCGGTCCACGTGACGTCGGCGACGATCGGCTACGCATGGGATTCGAGCGCTGCCGCTGCGCTTACCGGCTCGCCCATTCCCACGGCACTCGTCACCGTCGGAGGCGCGCACGGCGTCACTGCGGTATGGCGGGGCAGCGATGTCTTGGCATTTCTGCGGCGCTCGGACAAAGCCGCACTCGTGACCGCCGCGTCCGATCGGCGCTTTCGCGATTTCGCCGACAGCGTGACACCGCTTTCCGCCGCCACCGATCTGTTGCGGTTTTCGCGCGACCGCGTGCCGGCGTCTGTTCCGGCAGGCGATTATTGAGGCCGCGCTTCGCGTCGTACGTCGTGCCCATCGTCGCGGCAGTCGCATGCAGCGGTCCGATCCTCTTCACCCCCGGCATGCCGGCATATCATCACGATTGGAGTCTGCCATTCACGACGGCGGCAGCCGCCGACGGCGCGATCGCGCACCTCTCGACCTGGGATCCGGCGGGGCTCGGGCATCCCAACCCGTTCGCGACAGCCAACCCGGTGCCGCTCGTGCTCGCGGGCCTGGCGCTGCTCGTTTCGCCGATTCTTGCGGCCAAGGCGATGCTGTTGCTTGCATTGGTCATCGCAGGTCTCGGCGCAGCGCGAGCGGCGCGCACAGCATACGACGCCTCCGATCTCGCTGCCGCTGCGGTGGGTCTCGCGTACGTCGCGTCGCCGTATGTCGTCAACGAACTCGGCGCCGGACACATCACGCTTTGGTTCGGCTATGCGCTGCTGCCGTGGTGTTTCGAACGCGCGGTGGCGTATGAAAAAGGCGAACGCGGCGCCGCGTTTGGATTGGCGCTGTGCGCAGCGCTCTCCACAATCGCGCCGCAATTTCTCGTGTATGACGCTGTCGCGGTGCTCGCCGCATCGTTGGTCACGCGCGCCACGTTCGCCGAATCGACCAAGGCGTTGACCATCGCGTGCGGAGCGGCGCTGCTCGCGCTCGCGCCGACGCTCTGGGCGTTTGTGCAATCGCACGGCGCGGTCGCTATCGATGTGCCGCCGCCGCTGCAGAGCTGGGAAGATGCGCAATCGGTCAAATTGCCGGACGCGCTGCTGCTCGTCCACTACATCGAACCGTACGGGGCGCTCGCATTCGGCTCGTATGCGTGGCTGCCGTGGATTCCGATCGCGGTCGCTGCCGTCGGGCTCGTCGCATGGCGTTCATGGCCCGCTGCGAAGGGCGTCTTATTGCTCTGTCTCGTCGGGCTCGCATTCGTGACCGGCACGCAAGGTCCACTCGCCGGTCTATGGCGCGCCGCGTTCGATGCCGTGCCGGCCAGCGCCGCGTTTCGCGAACTCTACTCGGCCGGGACGCTTATCTCGTTTGCGATCGCATGGGGTGCGGGGCTTTGCGTTCATGCGGCGCGGCGGCAATATGCCGCGATGCTTTTCATCGCCATCGTCGCCGCGACGTTGCCGACGCTGGCCGGCGGCGTCGGCAAAACCGTGACAAATGTGGAGATACCGGTTTCGGCGCAGAACACGGAGGCGGCAGTCGCCACGTTGCCGGCGGGGCGCATCGTGCCGCTGCCGCTGCTCACGCCGATCCGCGTGCGCGGTGTGGCGGTCGGCGGCGTGGACGCATTCGCGCCATCCGACGACCGGCACCCAAGCATGACGGAGTATTTGGCGAGCTTTCCCGTCACGGCACTCGCATCGGCAGGCCAACCAAACGATGACTCGTGGCGAGCATTCGCCGAAGCGCTCGGCGCAAGCGGCGTCGTCGTCCGCGATGACATGGTGAGTGCTGAAGCCGGTCGGCTTCACTCCACAGCGGCCGGCATCGCGGGCGCTTCCCCGGCTCGCGTCATAGCGCTTACGCCGCAACCGCTTGTCTCGTTCGCCGCTCAGCTCGCACCGATGCCGTTATCGTTCGATCAAATGAGCGGCGGTGTGTACCTTCAGTCTGCGCTTGGTCCGCTGCCGCCCGACGGCGCCGGTGCGGCCGCGGTGGAACTGCCGCCGCCGTCTCGCGCGACCGACGACCCGACGCGCAACTGGGTGGACGCGGAACGATGGCGCGCGCGAACGCCGGATCCGTCTGCAGCGATCGCAGGCGGCGTGTTCACCGAGTCGCAACGGCCGTTGCAGCTGAAGTTGCCGGCAGGCGGCGGCTGGTCGATCCTCACGTCGTCGGTGCAGGCGTTGACGATCGATGGCGTCAAGAGCACGAAAGCGATCGCGCCGTCGCGCTACCCGCAATGGACGGCGCTTACCGGTCTCTCCGACTACATCGCGGTGCGGCCGACGGGCGCCACGGTCATCTACCGCCTTGCGCGCGGTGCCTCAAACACCCCGAGCGAAAAGTATCCGGCGATCGCCATCAGCGCAGTGACTCGTCCTTTGCCGTGGCGCATCGACCTGACGCTGCGCACGCCGGCAAAGGGGCCCGCGCTTCTAATCTTCAGGGATCGCTATGCTCCGGGATGGAGCGTCATCGGCGCCCGAGCGATGTGGCACGGGATGGCGGACGGATATGCCAACGCGTGGCTCGTGGATGGGCCGCAGACGAAGATCACTCTTTACTATGCTCCGCAAGAACTATTCATGTGGCTTTGCGCGACCGTGCTTCTGGGTTACTTTATGCTCGCGCTGTTGACCCTGCGCGCCGCCATCGCAGGACGCAAGTGACATCGTGAAGGTCGCACTCGTCGGGGCGTTTCCTCCGCAGCAGAAGGGCGAGGCGTGGTATCTCGGTGAGTACGCGCTTGCGTTGCGCGAAGAGATCGGGCCCGAGTCCATTGTCGTGGTCTCACAATATACCGACGCGCCTTCGAAAGACTCGTGGCGCGATTTTGCGGTGGATCGCGCGATTCGCGATCGCAGCCTCGGCAGACCGTCGTATGCACCGCAGCGCGAACTCGTCGAAGCTGTGCTGCGTCACCGGCCGGACGTCGTCCATGTGACATACGGGCCGAATCAGGATTACGGCGGACGATTGGGCGAGCCGCTCGTCGAGGCGATCCGTCGGCTCCGCGCCGCTGGAATTCCAACGGTCATCACGTTGCACAGCCTCTGGCTGCCTGAAGACGTCAGATCCTCGCCGGCCGCGGGGCGCCTTCCGTCATTCCTGCGGCCGCTCGTCGTCGCATACTTCGGCCGGTTTATGCGCCGGCTCAACGCGGCCGCCGCGCGCATCCTCTGCCTCGCGGCCAACGAGAATTCTCCTATGACGCGCGCGCTCGGCGAAAGCTACCAGCTTAAAGATCTGGGAGAAGAAGTATTCGGCTGCTCGCCGCACTTCGTGCCTTTGCCGGCTACCGGCGCGCCGAAGATATTCGCATTCGGCTTCGTGCGACCGGATAAAGGCTTTGATGTCTTGCTGCGCGCGTTCGCGCAGTACGTGCGCGAGGGTGGGCAAGGCGATCTGCTCATCGCCGGAAGGCCGCAAGCAGCGGCGGACGAGTCTTATGCCGACGAGCTCGAGCAACTGGCGCGTGAAGTGCCCGCAGGCCGCTGTCGCTTCGAGCGGCGTTTTGTTCCCGATGACGAGCTTGAGCGCATGGTCGCCGACTCGAGCCTTGTCGTGCTGCCATATCTGCGCAACGTCGGCGCGAGCGGCCCGCTCCACATCGCCATCGCTGCTGGGCGGCCCATCATCGCGACGAGCGCCGGCCACAACGCCGCGCTCCGCTCGGTGATAGATCTCGTTGAACCGGGGGACCAAACCGCGATCGTCGCAGCGATGAAAGCCGCGCTCGCATCGCCGGATGCGCTAAGAGAGCGTGTGCAGAAAGTTGTCGATTTTGCGAATCGGCGCTCGTGGGCGGCGCTTGCGAAGACGAACGCAGCGATCTACGATGAGCTGCTCGGAATCTTTCGCACGCAATAAAGGTAGCTACGCCACCCCGGTCCGGCATCGTCGGTTTCTTTGAGCGCGACAACCGTGGCCCCAGAAGACCCTACGACCGTCCGGATCCGATCCGGCGACATGCCATGCATCTCGGCCACGCGACGTGGTAACGACGCCAACGTCACAAACGCCTCGGGAGGGTAGCGTAAGCGGCGATAGACATGCAACAGAGGTCGCGGGGCCCGGAACGCGAGCGGAGCTATGAATTCAGTCAGGCGCCGTTTAGCGGAGTAGGGTCCGGCGTCAGGCATCTGAAATGCGAGGGTTCCATTCGCTGCGAGCACTCGAAGAAGCTCCGCGATGTAACGGATGGCCGACTCGGTCTCGAGATGTTGCAACGTTATGTTCGTATAGACAAACGTGAAGGCTCCGGAAGGATACGCAACAAGGTCGTCAGTTTCGTTGACGGTCCAACGGATATTGTGGTGATCTCGATTGCGATCAACGGCCGCGTCGATCATGGCCGCAGATATGTCTATGCCGTCGCATTGTTCAAAGCGCTTCGCGAGCGCGCGCGTAAGCCTTCCGATTCCGCAGCCGAAATCCAGCGCTCGTTCGCGGACCGGGTTGATGCCGGCATTGGCCATGAATTCGAATAGGGCCGTGACCTCAGCTTCACCGGTCGCAAAAAAAGCGGCCTCGTCCCAGCGATTGCCGATTTTGTCTGGCCGCGACAGAATCGTCCACATCGGGTCCAGCGCAGCAAGGTCATCCCACATCTTCTTTTGCGCGGAGAATCGCGATCCAGCCGAGGTCACCGAGTTAACCGCCAGATGCCATGCTGCGCCATGTCTGATCTTCAAGGATTTGCGCCACTCGCAAGACTGCCTCTTCGGTCATTCCGTCATGACACCCGATATAAAAGCCTCGCGCACCCAGGCTCTCCGCAACAGGGCATCCGTCGATCTCATCTTGCGTCCAGACATTCGCGTATGCCGGCTGTTGCAGTATCGGCAGCATCGGGCGGGTTTCTATTCCGGAACATTCAAGATGGGATATCAACGTCCCGACGTCGACATGCGCGGCGACGACGATGGGATACATCATGTACGAATGTTCGGTACCGTCGCGCTCTCTTGGCAATTGAACGAGTCCTTCCGACTCCAAAGGCGCCAGCGCGGCTGAAAGCCGCGCTGCAGCCGACTGGTGACCTCGTACAATTTCCGGCAGCTCCTCGAGTGCTGCACAGCCCAATGCGGCCTCCAATTCGGTCGCCCTGTATGAGTAACCGATGTGGTGGTACAGAAACCTGCGAGAAACGACCTCGGCCAACGTGTCGCGATCTTCGACGTCATCGTCGTCGATGCTCGTGTACGCAGTATCGCGCCCATGGTTGACGAGACTTCGGATAAGCTGCGCAAGCGAAGGATCACTTGTTGTCGCCAAGCCGCCGACACCGGTCGAGAGATGGTGCGCGGCATATGTCGAAAAGCAGGCCACGTTTCCCCAGGACCCGACGGCACGACCACTCGTCCGTACGAGCACTGCTTCGGCCGAGTCCTCGATGACCGACAGGTCGTGACGCTCGGCTATAGGCGCGATGCGCGCCATGTCCGCAGGCTGGCCGAACGCATGAACCGGGATGATAGCGCGCGTTCGCGATGTTATTCGCGCCTCGATCTTTTCCGGATCTAACAGGTAATAGTCCGGATCCACGTCGACCAGGACCGGTTTCAGCCGGTTGTGCAGCGCCGTGTTGATCGTGGCGACAAATGTCAGCGCCGGAACGAGCACCTCGTCGCCGTCCGTGAGACGGCGCGAAATGCGAATCGCATCAAGGGCGACTTGCAGTGCGCTTGTGCCGCTATTGCAGAAGATACCGAAATCCGCGCCGTGCATCGCGGAGAACTCTTGCTCGAAGCGACGGCTAAACGGCCCGTACGTCAAGCGGTTTGAGCGCAGAACTTCTAAAACGTTCGCGATTGCGAGCGGGCTGATCGTGGGGTTGCCGACGCCGATCGTGTGCGCAAGGACCGTTGGAAGGAGTTGTCGCCTTGGCATGTCACCGATCCGTTCCGCGTTTCTGGCGCTCTGACGAATGCGGATCTTGGCAGGCTACGCTCAAGCCCGCGGAGGATTCAACCGAAATCGACGCTGCGCCTCCGAATACCACCCTCATCAGGAAGGTTGAAGATTGAACGCTCCCGATCTCCGAAGTTTGCGCGGCGCGCGCGCAGTCGTGACCGGCGGCGCCGGCTTCTTGGGTTCCCATATGGTCGACGCGTTGGTCGACGCCGGAGCCGATGTCATCGCTTTCGATAGCCTCGCGGAGGGCGCGCGCGAGAACGTCAACCCGGCCGCGCGTCTGATCGTCGGAGATATCCGCGACGATATCGCATTGCGCGACGCGGTCGCGGGCGCGGACTATCTGCTGCATTTCGGCGCTATCGCGAGCGTGCCGCGCGCATCGCAGGACCCCGCGTTGTCCTACGACATCAACACCATGGGCACGGTCCACGTTCTCGACGCACTGAGGCGCCACGCTCCCAAAGCCACGATGGTGCTTGCTTCGTCCGCGTCGGTGTACGGCAACAGCGCGACGCCGATCCGTTTCGAAGAGACGGCCCCGACCATCGCGCCTTCGCCATACGCTTCGACAAAACTGCTCGCAGAAGCGGCCGTCGACGATTTCACGCGCAACTTCGGCGTGGACGGGCGCGTCGTCCGCTTCACGAACGTCATCGGGCCGCGCGCACCGCGCTACATCCTTTTCGATCTCTATCGAAAAGTGCGCGCCGCGACCGATCACATCGAGCTGCTGGGGAGCGGCAATCAACAGCGCGATTTCTTGTACTGCACGGATGCGGCGGCCGCCGTGCTGGCGGTAATCGCAGTGAATAATCCGCCGCACCGCATCTATAACGTGCCGGGCAAACAGCCAATCACGGTTCGGGCGTTCGCGGAGCGCGTGGCCGCGATCATGGGCAAGCCGTACCTGCGCATCGAGACGAGCGGCGCGACGTGGCTCGGCGACGTGGACTATCTGCTCGCCAACGACACGCGGATCCGCGAAGTGATCGGATTGCCGGAGGTCAGCCTCGACGAGGGCATCAAGCGCTTCGTTGCTTGGATGGATGCGCGCATGCCGGCGGTGGGCGCACAAGGCGCGTGAAGACGTTCGAGCGCGACTACTTCGAGAAGACCTCCACCTATGGAAAGTCCGGCGGGTATGCGGGGATGTCGCAAACCGTCCTTGCGTTCTATCGGGAATACGCTCGGTTGGCGGTGCGCGCGGTGCCGGCGATCGCCATCGGCCGCGGCAAGACGATGCTGGAGGTGGGTTGCGCGCTCGGCTACGGAATAGCGGTGTTCAAAGACTTCGGCTATGATATCTACGGTACCGACATCTCCGAATACGCCGTGGAGCGTGCGATCGCAGACGGCGGCGAGCCAAAAAGATTCGCCGTCGCCGACGCACAGGCGCCGAATCCATTTCAGAAACGCTTCGATCTGGTCGTATCGCTGCAAGTCGTGGAGCACTTGCCGGACGAAGGCGCGGGAGTCAGATGTCTGGCCGACGCGGTGAACGAGGGCGGGCATCTCGTGCTCGCCACGCCGAACCCGGCGTCGGTGAGCTGGTATCGCCGATATCAGGCGGATCCGACGCACGTCAACGAGCATCCACCCGAACATTGGACCGCGCTGATCGAACGATCAGGTCTTGAGATCGTCAGCGCGGGCACGTACCACGTCCTGCCCGTTCTGCACAAGTGGCTCGGCTTGCACTACTACGCCGTTCCCCGCTGGCTGGGTTACGACACCCTCATCGTAGCTCGCAGGCCGGCGCCTTGACCCCGGACGTTCGACACACAGTCTGAGGACGGTGGCCAGCGATCCGGCGATTTCGCGCGATCCCATCTTCGATGCACCGGTGTGCCGATCCGTGAACGTGATCGGCACTTCGATGATGAGCGCGCCCGCGCGCGTCGCCCGGTGTAAGATCTCGACCAACGCGTCGAATCCCTGACTGAACAAACCGGCGCTATCGAGGCCGTCGTACACCGAACTGCGATAAAGTCGATAGCCCGACGTGCAATCGTGGACGGGTAAGCGCAGTGCTGTCCGGATGAACGCGTTGGCCAATCTGCTGTGCACCCTGCGCCACAGCGGCCAGCCTTGCGTTTGACCTCCAGACACATAGCGCGACCCGATCACGATATCTGCGCCTTCGTCCGCGCAGGCGAGCATGGCGCCCAAGCGCGACGGATCGTGGCTCATGTCGGCGTCGATCGAGCCGATCATGCCGTAGCCGAGACGGCGAGCATAGCGAAATCCCGAATGATACGCCGAGCCCAATCCGAGTTTGGTGCGCCGATGCACCACGTGCACGCGCGAGGTCGCGTGACTGTATGCATCCGCGACTGCGCCGGTACCATCCGGGCTATTGTCGTCGACGACGACCACGTCGATCCTGTCGCTGGCCGCCAAGATCGCATCCAAGAGCGGCGTGAGATTTGAGAATTCATTATAGGTGGGCAACACGATCATCGCTCGGTCGACGCTCACGGCCGTGGGCACCGCAGGACCGACGATGCGTTCGTCGGCCGGCGGCGACGGCGCAAGGCCGTGCGCGCGGGAAGCGGCAACGCGTTCGAGCTCGGTCTCGAAGCGCTCTGAAAGTCGAGGCCACGAATAACTGCCCGCCACGAGAGCGCGCCCGGCAGCGCCTAAGCGTTCGCGTTCGTGCGCGTCGTCGACGAGGCGCACCACGCTCTCGACGAACAGCGGGTCGTCAAGACCTTCGACGAGCACGACCTGATCGGTCACCGCCTCGCGGACGCCCGGCAGATTCGTCGCGATCACGGGTTTCGCCATCGCCATATATTCGAAGAGCTTCAGCGGCGACGACGGCCGCGTGGTGCCTGTGTTCGGAAACGGCAGAATCGCGAGGTCGCAGCCGGCGATGAACTCCGGCATCGCGTCATACGGCTGATAGCCTTCGAATCGGCAATAGCGGTCGAGGTTGCGGGCGCGAAGTTCGGCCTTGAAGCGCTTGGCCGCCCCTCCATCGCCGACGAAGACAAATTCCGCGCGATCGCCGAGGCGTTCGGCGATCTTCTCGATCGCATCGGCGAGATGGTCGATCCCGGCCCACGCCTCCAGACGGCCCGTGTACAGAATGCTGTATGGTGCATTGCCGCGTCTCGGCGGTCGGCGCTCCGGCGGGGTGAACAGCTCGACGTCGGCGCCATTCGCGATCGTGGTGATCGGCGCGCGCGCGCCGAGATGGCGGATGTATTTCGACAGCTCGTCCGTGATGGAGATGATCGATGAAGCACTGCGCGCGACGAATGATTCGATCGTCCGGAGGGCACGTTCGAGACCGCCGCCGTGCTTGGCGCCCGCCGTCTCCAAAGCGAGCGGCGTCCATGCATCTGGATAATCGAGGACGATGGGGATCCGACAATATCGTGCGGCCAGCGTGCCGACGACTCCCGTGATGAATGACGGATGACCGACGATGACGACATCCGGTTTTTTCGCGCGCAGGATACGGATGGCCTCGATCGTGAGCACCGGAATCGTCAGCGCGTAGGCCAACGGCAAAAGGACGTGATTCGGAAATAGGCTGTGCAATGCGTCGGGCACGACGAGATAGGAACCATGTATGTCGCCGACGCGCAGCGGCTTAGCCGGCGGCGAAAAGTTGACGGCGTAGCTCTTGAGCGAGTCCTCGCAGAGACCCGTCATGCAGCGCAACGGCGGAGTCACGACGATGTCGCAATCCCAACGCTTCAGGTTTTCGACAAGATGGAAGAGCCGCCGGTCGGAGCTCATGTACGGCGGGAAATATTCCGCGAAGACGACCGCTTTGCGTTTGGCGGAATCGGCCAATGAGCGTCCTCCGACGAAGTGATAAATCTGGAGAGCAGGCAAGCGGTGCGCTTTTTTCGTTCTTACGCGGTGCTTGCTGCTGCTCCTTGGACGACGCATTGCGGCTACGATATGTGAGCACTACACAAAAACCGAAACGAGAGGCGCGTTAAAGCAGCAGCATCTGCACAGCAAGTCGAGCCGTGTTAGATGAATGCAGAGTGAAATATCGAGGGCGGCACTTGCGTGCCGCCCTTTTGTAGCGGATGGTTGCGTTTGAGGCGCTAGTGAGGTGTCGTGCCTGGAACGTGGAGTTCAGCAGGTGTCGGCACGTGCGGCACCTTCATCTTGCGCAGCTGCGCCTCTCTCGCAAGATTGTACTTGATCGTCGCGTGTTCTTTTGCGAGCTTGTCTGCGGTAAGCATGCGATTGGCCAAATCCGTTCGCATGCGTCTATCCTGCGCGATGAGGCTAGCCGCTGACTGCTCTTTCACCCGAGCCGTTTGCATCATGAAATGAGCGAGGGCCGGCAACGTACGAGCATCCGGCAGACGCGCTTCGTTGTCGAATACCGGTTTCGCGACAATACGATAATCGAACGCGATGTTCGATGATCCGCCGTGCTCGCGGACGTAGAAACCGGCATGCGTCTTGCCGGTGACGTAAAGGCCCTGCGTGTCGCCTTGGGGTGTCACGAAAACGAGATAGTTCACATTCGGGTCGATCGTCGCGCCAAAGGCGTGATCGATCGGCACGTACGCGGAGCCGCCGACAAGATTCCCCTCGCCGACGTCTTCGATCGTAGGCCGCGTTTCGCGAGAACCGTAGGCGATTTCAGCAGATCCGCCTTGCGTGCGTGTTGCGATGAGCGGCGACCCGAACTGTGTGATACTACCTGCCGCAACGGCCGAACCGTCGCCGGCGACGGAGAATAGGGGAGTAAAGCCAGATCCAAGGGCCTCGAACACGGGCTCTAGGCTGCTGTTTGAGTTTGCCGCGTAGGCTATGAGTGCCGGATTGCCCGTAGAACCAGTCTCGAATTCACCGCCAATGTATCCGTTGCTGTACCCCAACGATCCGATATAAGTCGAGCTAATCGCCTCGACGCCGTACCCGTTGATCGTCGAACCGTACGCGCCGGCGTCGAACGAACCCGGATTTGGATCGTTATCAACGCCCTTTGTGCCGTACTGTATTGTAGCGCCCGTGGCAGACGAATCGTTGTTCGTTATTCCAATCACGCCGCTGCCCGCAAGAGCCGTGCCGCTTGCCGCGCCCGATTGACCTGTGAGTCCGGTGCCGTAGGTTGAATAGCCGAAGACGCCCGAGTTTGTGGTTCCAGCGGTGTCGCTGCTTGCATCCACGCCCTCAACGCCGTACGCTGAGTATCCCGACGAGTGCGGGTCGTTGAACGTGTAACTGTAGATGCCATCGAGGGTGGAGCTGGCGAAATAGCCGCCATAGGAGAGAGACGAGGATGAGTACAGACCGTAACCGCCCGATCCGCTCGCGTTGAAATTGCCGCCGTATCCAAGCGATCCAGTCCCCGAGCCGGTGATGCCGTAGCCCGCCGTCGTCGTCCCCATGACGCCGGCGTTAGACGTGCTGGTTCCGGAGAGGTCTTGCCCGAGCACACCGGCCACCGTTGCCCCGGTGTACGGCGTCTGTCCGATCACGCCGTAGCCGCGATACGAATATCCGACTAGAGCAGTGGCGGTGCCGCTGGACGGCTGCGCGATGCCGATGACCGCGTTGCCGCTCGGTGCGACCGTGTAGCCGAAGATGGCGTTGTCGAACGTCGCGCTGGCGTTGGTGACAAAGCCTTCGATCGCCGTCGCATTGTTCTGTCCGCCGACAACGCCTTGCACGGCGTACGCGTCGACGTTGTCGACAAATTGCGTCTGCCCAGCCACGGTGAGATTAGGATTGGCGCGGCCGCGCGCAACGGCCGGTACGATGAACGCCGCGGCGCAGACCGCGCCGGCCGTCACCGCGACGAAAAGCGCCGTGCGGCCACGATGACCGCTCAACCGGCGCAGAAAAGAACTACGCATAACCTTGAGCCCTCCCAGACTTTCAACAGCAAAACACGACTCGCCGGCACTTTGTACAAAGTGCCGGTGAGAGGTGACCTAAGCAAGTTTTTCTATCAGCCATCACCTTGTCGAAAGGCGCGGGAAACCGCCGATTCGATGGTGCTTACGAGCGGCTCACGTGGCGCCGTAGAGACATCCTCGAACATATGTTTGACCCCGGCGCGAAGGAACCATCTTTTCCATATGACGTTCCTACGCGGCGTTGTGCGTTCGTTCGAGTACCAAGGCGAATTGCAAATAGCAGATGGGCGAGACCTTGTGAGCGCCGTCAATTATATAGAAGATCGGACGAAGTCCGGCTCCCATCGCCGGCGCGGCGACACGGCGCACGAAGGCCTGCGGATCGTAGTGACGGCCAAAACGATTTGAATAACCGAACGCCGCGATGAAGTATGCGCCGTCGTCTATCGGTCCGACGCCCTCTGGACCGTACGGATCACTCAAGACGAAGTAGTCCTGGTGAACGTAGAGAGGCTGGATCGCCACTCTGCCGCCGGGTTTGAGAACGCGAGCTGCTTCGCGGACGAATCGCGTGTCCGCGTCACCTTCGAAGTGCTCAAACGAACAATGAAGCGTCATGCCGTCTGCGAAGGCGTCCGGCAGATCCATCGCGGCGGCGTCACCGCCGAGGACGTCGCCGCGCAATCCTTGCGGATACGAAAGGTCCTGCGCAATGCAGCGCCGGCCGGTGGCGCGCACGATCGAGGGGAAGTGCGATCGGCACGACGCGACATCGATCACCGTTCCGCCAGTAGGCGTTTCGAGGAGATCCCACGAGACCTGATGCTCGAGAATCTTCTCGTCGCGCGAGACGACGTATGCAAACGCCGGATATCGACCTTTCTGTTCCCATTCGCGCATGCGGTGGGGATCGACGTCGTAGCGCCGGACCTCGACCTCCGGTGCGAGCGAGCGCAGCCGGGCGACGATTCCCTCGACATCCAGCGGCGGAATCGCGTACGGCGTTCCCGGGTGCTTCGCCAGATAGCGCCGCTGCATCGCGCGGCTGTACAGCGACGAAACGCCTTTGCGCAAATAATAAGGAAGAGTCGTCAATAGACCGGACCTTCGCGCGCGATGAGGGCGGCCTCGGCCTCGCGCTCGGGCGCATCGAGATAGCGGCGCCCCGCTGCTCGCTCCCACGGCCGATCGGCGAGCAATGCGGATACGACGGCCCGCGCCGCCGGCGATTTGTTCAGCGTGTAGAAATGGATCGCAGGTACGCCGCGCTCCAAGAGATCGACGCACTGGAGAGTGGCGTATGCGACGCCGAGTTCGGCCACGGCCTCCGGTTCATCTTTGCGCGCATCGAGCTCGGCGCGGAGCCGGGCCGGGATCGTGGCGCCGCACCTGCTCGTGAACCGCGCGACTTGATCCGCGTTGGTGATGGGCATGATGCCGGGGATGATCGGGATCTCGATGCCGGCTTCGCGCGCGCGCTCCACGTACGCGAAGTAGCGCTCGTTGTCAAAGAAGAGCTGCGTGATCAAGAATTTCGCCCCGGCATCGACTTTCACGCGCGTATACCGGAGGTCAGCCTCAGCGCTAGCCGACTCCACGTGCCTCTCGGGATAACACGCGCCGCCCACGCAGAAATCGTAGTTCTTGCTGACGAGTTCGACGAGATCCGAACCGTGCGAAAGGCCGCCCGGTGTCGGCGTGAATGCCGCGGCGCCTTTCGGCGGATCGCCGCGCAAGGCGAGCACGTTTTCAATGCCGGCGTCGGCGACTTCATCCAGCACGCTGCGAAGACCCGACACGTCCGCTCCCACGCATGTGAGGTGGGCCATCGTCTCCACGCCGAGGTCGTTCTTGATCGAGCGCGTCACTTCGACCGTCCGCGCGCGGGTGCTGCCGCCGGCGCCGTACGTCACGGAGACGAACGCAGGCGCTAGCGGGCGAAGCACTTCAACGGTTTTGAGGAGCCTCGCGACGCCGTCGTCGCTCTGCGGCGGGAAAAACTCGAACGAGAAGCTCGGGCGACGGCTCTGCAAAATGGCGTCGATCTTCACCAGGGCCGTAGAATTACGGGCCTGCCGCAATCGTTCCCCCGCGGTAGGCGTCGTCGCCCGACTTTGAGAAACGCCCCAAGCACATGGCAACCGCCAAGCGTCCGGCGCTCGTCGTGCCGCGACAAGACCGAGCCGGTCGTAGCGTGGCATCGAGCACGATCGCGGTCATGTCGGCCACGCTGGTGAGCATGCTGCTCGGCTTCGGCCGCGAGATGGTCAACGCGCGCTACTTCGGCGAGCGCTGGGAACTCGACTCGTTTCTGATCGCAGCGATCATCCCAACGATGGTGTTCGGCGTTTTCAACGGCGCGCTCGTCAGCGCGCTCGTGCCGGTCCTCAGCGGCTACTTCGCGTCCGACGAAGCCGAAGAGGCGTGGCGCTTGTCAAGCACGGTCATCAACATGCTGCTCATCGTGCTCTCGGTCTGCGCGATCGTGGGCTGGTTCGCTGCGCCGTACATCGTATCGGTATTCGGATTTCCGCCGGGCCAGTCCGGCCAGACGACGCACATGACGCAGATCATGATGCCGACGATCATCGCGACGTCGATCGCCGGCGTCGTGCAGGCGCTGCTCAACGCGCAGCAGCGCTTCAAGGCGGCGAGCCTGCAGGGGATGGCGCTCAACGTCTGCGCGATCGCGGCCGTGCTCTGGCTCTTCCCGCGCTACGGCATTTACGCGCTCGTCTTCGGCACAGCTGCGGGCGCCGTCGCGCAGCTGCTCGTGCAGCTGCCGAGCTATTTCCGCCGTTGCGTCTACCGGCCGATCATCGATTTCAACCATCCAGGTCTGCGCAGTCTCTTCGTCATCCTCGGTCCGATCGTCGTCGGCTCGGCTGTCGGCCAGGCGAATCTGCTCTTCGATAAATACTTCGCGGCGAGTCTGCCCAACGGCGCGATCGCCGCGATGCAATACGCCACAAAGGTCGTGGGCTTTCCGCAGCAGTTGTTCGCGGCGGCGATCGCGACGGTGATCTTCCCGATCCTTTCGGCGCAATTCGCAAGCAAAGAGCTGCCGTCGCTCAGGCTGACCGCCTCGACCGGTCTGCGCATGACGGCGCTCATCACGCTGCCGGCGGCGCTCGGTTTGATCGTGCTCGCGCAGCCCGTCATCAGCGTGCTCTTCGAACGGGGCGAGTTCACGCACGGCGACCTCGTGCGCACGGCCGGCGCGATGCAGTTCTACGCCGTCGGACTGCTGGGGCTTGCGGCAAGCATCGTGCTGACGCGCTGTTTCTTCGCCATGCGCGACTCGCGGACGCCTGTGATCGTGGCAACCTCGGTGATGGTCCTCAACGTCGTCTGTTCGGCGCTGCTGGTACGGCCATTCGGCGTCAACGGACTCGCGTCGGCGAATTCGCTCGCGTCGCTTGCCGAAGCAGCGGTGCTGTTCGGAATCTTGCGCACTCGCGTCGGCTCGGGCGACAGCGATGCAGTGGGTTCACCCGTGTGGCGTGTCGTGGTCGCATCCGGCGCGATGGCTGTGGTGGCTTACGCGCTCAACAGCATTCTCTGGCATGACGCGGGCACGATCTGGCAGCATGTCGCCACGCTTTCCGTTGACATCGTCGCGGCCGGCGCGACGTTCCTCGCGGTCGGAACGCTGCTGCGCGTGAAAGAACTCGCACAGCTCCTCGCGGTGATGGCGGATTATGTCGGCCGCCGCGCGGCATCCGCTGCTAGACAAGGAAAATCTTGAGTTCGCTCACGCATAACGTCACCCTTAACGTCAACTTCATCAGCAAGCACACGCGGCTCAAGCCGAAGATCTCGGTGATCCTCGGATCCGGGTTAGGCGGACTCGCCGATTCGCTCACCGACGCGGTGGCTTTCGGCTATCACGAGTTGCCGCACTTCCCCGCGACGACCGTGGCGGGACATCGCGGCCGGCTGATCGTGGGGCGGCTCGAAGGCAGACCAGTCGCGCTCTTCGACGGACGCATCCATTTCTACGAAGGCCATCCCATGTGGCAAGTCGCGTTTCCGGTGTACGTCGCGCACAAGATGGGCGCGACGGCATTGATCGTCACGAACGCCGCGGGCGGCATCAATCCGGCGTTCTCGCCCGGCACGATCATGTTGATCCGCGATCACATCAACTTGACGGGGACGAGCCCGCTGATCGGGCCGAACGCGCCCGAACTCGGTCCGCGGTTTCCGTCCATGCGCGACGCGTACGATTCCGGTTTACGCGAAAGCGCGCGCCGCGTCGCCGCGGCAGCGGGCATCGCGGTTGCGGAAGGCGTCTACGTCGCCATGATCGGGCCGCAATATGAGACCGACGCCGAACTCCGCATGCTTGCGCATCTGGGTGCAGACGCAGTCGGCATGTCGACCGTGCCGGAAGTCATCGCCGCGCGGCATGCAGGCATGCGATCGCTTGGGATATCCGTGATTGCGAACGCGGCCGTGCCCGACGCTTCGACGTGCGGGCACCTCGAAGAACCGACGCACGAGTCGGTGCAGGAGGTCGTGCGCGGTGCGTCCGGCGACGTGCTCGCGCTCGTGCGCGGCGTCGTCGGCGCGCTCGAAGGTTGAACATCTCGAATTCAGATGCGCGGCGCATGGCCGACGCAAAAGCGGCCGGAGGCGAACATACGCCGGCAGACATCGCCGCACTGGTCCGTGCGTACGTCAGCGATGAGATCGGTGACGACGCGATGACAGAATGGCTGCGCGCCGTCTGCGCGCGCGGCATGACGCTGCGCGAGACGATCGCGCTCACGCAGGCAATGGCGGACTCAGGCGAACGCATCGCATGGAGCGCCGCCGACGGCAACGTGGTCGACAAGCATTCGACGGGCGGCGTGGGCGATGCGGTCTCGCTGGTGGCCGTTCCGCTTGCCGCGGCCTGCGGTGTCCGCGTTGCAAAGCTCTCCGGCCGTGCGCTCGGCCATACCGGCGGCACGCTCGACAAGCTCGAGTGCGTGCCCGGAACGCGCGTCGGACTTACGATTCCGGAATTTCGCGATCAAGTGCGTCGCGTCGGCTGCGCGATCGCAGCTGCCAGCGAGCGGTTGGCGCCCGCCGACAGGAAGATGTATGCGCTGCGGCACCGTACGGACACGGTCGCGAGCATCCCGCTGATCGCGGCGTCCGTGATGTCCAAAAAAATCGCGGCCGGCGCACCGGCAATCGTTCTCGACGTCAAGGTCGGCAACGGCGCGTTCTTCCGCGACGTCGACGAGGGCAGAGAACTTGCCCGTACGATGACGCAGATCGGCGCGGCTATGGGTCGCCGTATGCGCGTGCTCCTCACGTCGATGGATGAACCGCTCGCGGACGCGGCCGGCGATGCGCTCGAATTGGATCAGGCGCTTCTCGTGTTGGAGGGCGGCGGAGGAGCGCGTCTGCGCGAGGCGTCGCGCCTGATCGCGGCCGCTCTGCTCGAAGCCGGCGGCGCCGCGGAGAGCGAAGAGGCAATGGTCCGGGTCGACGAAGCGTTACGGGATGGCGCCGCGCGGTCGAAATTTTCGGAGATGCTCGGCGCGCAGGGCGGCCGGTTGGACCGGTTCGACCGGACGTTTGCCGAAGGTTACGCAGTCGGGGCACAGGCGTCAGGAGTCGTGGGCCGGATCAACACGCGGGCCGTCGGCGAGATCGTCGCTGAAGCCAAGTCACGCGCACCTTCGCATGCATCACCGCGGATCGGCGTGCGTTTTATGCGCCGCCCAGGAGACGAGGTCCGCGAAGGTGAGCCGATCATGCGCTTTATCGCCGCGGAACCCGACGCGGGCATCGTGCGTTTGCTTGAACAGACGTATCAGGTGGGTACGACACCGCCAAAGCGCCAACCGTTGGTATTGGGCGTCGTACAATCCGACGGAGCGGCCGAATTGAAGACAGCTGGGTTCGACGTTCGATGACCGATGCGCTGCCACTCACGTTGCCCGTCGCCGCGGCTATGGCCGCATGCGGCTTGGCGGTAGCGATCGCTTCGTATCGTCTTCCTTGGACTTCAGGCGCCGCGATCGCCGCAACGGCGCCGTTCGCGTGGTATCACACGCTTGGCCCCACGCTCATGACCCTGCCGAAGGCCGTCTTCGCTGGAGCGCTCGCCGGCGTGCTGCTGCGGGCCGCGCTCGATTCGTCTGAACGCGAAGGCATGCGCGGCGCGCTCTTCGCAGACCGCGCGCCCTTGGTGCTCGTGGCATTCGCGGCATTCGGACTCATCAGCATCGCATGGGCCGCCGGACGAGCAGACGCCGTACGCGACGCATTGCATTGGACGTGGTATGCGGGCGCGTTCTGTCTTACCGCGGCGACCGTGCGATCGTCGAGTGATGCGATGCGCGTCGCCGTGGTCTTCCTCGGTTCGAGCGTCATCGTGGGGCTTGATGGTCTGTGGCAGACGTTCGCCGGCGCGCCCGACGTTTTTCGCGCCACCGACGGACTGCTCGTGCAGCGCGTCACGTCGACGCTCGAGGGCCCGAACCAATTCGGCGCTTATCTGGAGACGGTGATCCCGATCTTATTGGCGATATTGCTCTTCTCGCGCGTGAGCAGGCTCGCGTTTATCGCCGGCACGCTCTTGCTCGGGCTGCTCACCTCGGATCTGATCCTCACCTTTTCGCGCGGTGCGTTCTGGGCGTGCGCCGCGGGCGTCTGCGTCGTCGTCGCTGCCTATATCTGGGCCAAGCGCTACGCCGATTCCGTCACTGTCTCGTCGTTGCCGAAGCGCGGCGCGGTCGTCGCCGCGTCGGTCGCGCTCTTCGTGATTCCGGTGGCCGGCGCGAACATACCGCTCGACGGCCTTCGCCACGAACTTCTCGCCACGCCGTCTGCGACGTATTCCATGGCTGCGCGCGCGCAGCTGTGGCAGTGCGCAGAATCGTTGATCGCGACTGCGCCGCTCAAAGGCTACGGTGCCGGTAATTTCGCCGACGCGAACGCGCGCTGCGCGAACGCACCGCGGACGGCGTGGCACGGCAACGCGAACCAACTCTATTTGGAGACAGCAGTGGATCTCGGTGTCGTCGGGCTTGCGATGCTGATCGCATTTCTGAGCTTGATGTTGTTGCGCGCGCGATCCGCCGAATTGTGGGCAAGCCCCGTGGCGGTCGGTGCGTACGGCGCTCTGTTCGCGCTCTGTCTTCATGGGCTCGTGGACGACGTGTTCACGTTTCCGAAGATGGCTTTGCCATTTTTCGTGGCGATAGCGCTGATACCGGCGATGCGCAGGGCACCCGAACCGCGCCCGTTGCCGCTGCCGTTATGACCGGAGCTACGCGTTGCGCGTAGCCGTGATCGGCGCGGGCGGCCAGGTCGGCACCGAGGTCGTTCGCGCCGCTCGCGCGGCCGGCTTCGAGGTCCTCGCTCTTTCGCACGAGCAGAGTCCCGTCGAAGATCGCGCCGCGTTGGATGAAGCGCTCTCGCCGCTGGCGCCCGGCGACGTCGTCGTGAACACCGCCGCGTTTCACCGGACCGATGCTTGCGAAGACCATCCTGAAGAAGCACTTGCGATCAACGCCGTGGGAGCGCGAAACGCGGCGCTCAGCGCGCACGCGCGCGGCGCGGCGATCGTCTATTATTCGAGCGACTACGTGTTTGACGGCGCGCAGTGGGCGCGGCCGTACGTGGAACGCGATCTCGCGTCGCCGATCAATTCGTACGGCGTGTCGAAGCTCGCGGGCGAGACGTTCGTCAGACTCGCCAACTCGCAGGCCTTCGTGCTTCGGATCGCGTCGGTGTTCGGCGTGGCCGGTTCGAGCGGCAAGGGCGGAAATTTCGTCGAGACGATGCTTGCCAAAGCGCGCCGCGGCGAGAAGATCGAAGTGGTCGACGACATCGTCATGACGCCGACGTATGCGGCCGATGCAGCCGACCTCACCGTTGCGCTTCTTGCGCGCCGGGCAACGCCGGGCACGTATCATCTGACGAACGCAGGCGCTTGTTCGTGGTACGAGTTCGCAACGGCGATCATCGGCAGCGCAGGTCTTGATGCGGATATCACCGCGGTCGCGAGTGCATCCATGCCGACAGCCGCGCGGCGGCCTGCATACTCGGCGCTGGCAAGCGAGCGCCTTTCCTCGTTCGGCCTTTCAGCGCGCCCCTGGCGCGATGCGTTGACCGACTACCTGCGCGCCCGCGGCCATCTGTAAAGAAGATTGCTTTCTTTCTGAAGGGGCCGACGTCAGTCGGCCCAAGCGAACGAACGTGGGCCGACTGACGTCGGCCCCTTCAGATATTTAGAACGCGGGCCGACTGACGTCGGCCCCTTCAGAAATTTAGGCGGGCCGGCGCGCGCTTTCCCAGACAGACGCAAACGGGCTGTGCTCTTCCACGATCTCATCGAGCAGCGTCATCCACGCGATATTGTAGTAGCGCGGATGCGCAAGCAGCGTGGGCTCAGTCACCGGCAGCGACGATAAGAGTTTTTCGATCGATTCAAGCACCGTGATGCTCGGCGTGAAGCCGATCCGTTCGGTCAGCTTGCGATTCGTGCATCGATAGTCGCGGTTGATCGCGGGGACCGGCGCCGTCTCGAGACTGGCTTGCCGGCCCATGATCGAAAGCGATCCAGTGACGAGCATGGCGAGCTGGCGGATCTGGAAGTTGTCGTGCACCACGTTGAAGATCTGCTGCGCCACGGCATCTGCCGGCGCTTCAAGACATCGTACGTGCGCTTCTGCGACGTCGTTGACGTCGACGAGCGGGCGCCACATCCAGCCGCCGCCGTGCAGATAAAGGGCGCCGCGCAGGAGCGCGTCTTTGATGAACGTGTTGACGACGAGATCCAGACGCAGACGGCTGCTGAAGCCGTAGACTGTGCCCTGGCGGAGAATGACCGGCTCGAAGTCGGGCCCGGCCGCTCGCAGCAGCCGCGCTTCGGCTTCGTGTTTGGAGCGCGAGTAAGCGCCGCGCGGATCGACGGCCGTGTTCTCGTCAAAAACGCCTTCGCCAAGTCCGTCGTAGATCGATGCGCTCGATCCGAACGTGAAGCGCCGGATACCGCGCTGCTTGCACGCGAGCGCGAGCGTTTCTGTCGCGATCGCGTTCATCTCCCAGTTCGCGCTCGGATTGTACTCGGCCGTTGGATCGTTTGAAAGTCCGGCGAGATGAGCGACGGCATCGATGTCGGCAAATGCCGTGTCGGGAACGTCGCGCACGTCGGCTTGCACCAGCTCCACGCGATCGGCGAGGTGCTTGAGCGGCGCTCTTCCCCAGTAGAGGCGGTCGAGGATGCGTACGCTGTGCCCGCTCTTGAGCAGCCGCTCGCAAAGGACGACGCCGATGTAGCCGGCGCCGCCGGTGACGAGGACTTTCATGCTATCAGATCCGCCTCACGGGAATATCTGCACGCCAAACGCGCCGAAGCGCTGGCCTTCAAAGCCGAAACTGTATGACCTGCTGAGCTGCAGCGAGAGCGATGGCGTCAGGCGGAATCGCACGAGCGCGCTGACGCCCCACGGCTGCGCGATGGCGCCGTTCGGCGAGTCGGAACCGGCTGTCTGATGGACGGCGTTGAGATCGAGCGCAAACGCGTTTGGATTCGTGTAGAAGACGGCGAATTGCTGATCGTTGAACACCGTGCGGTATCCGACGCCGGGCAGACCGGCCATCGGGCTGGGGTAACCGTCATGCGTCGGCTGCAGGTTTTCCGAGATGCTCGTGCTGACGAACGAGTTCCACACATGCGCGAGACTCGCGCTATACGTCTCTGCGAACTGCGTGTGCGCGAGCGTCTCGTGCAAATCGTGGTAGTCCGCCGAAAGCGTCACGCTGGAACCGGGGCCGACCGAAAACGCCGACGTGGTGGTGTAGAGCTCGAGCGCCGTGTGCCAGATCGATCGTGGGAGTTGGAGCGGTTGAGGAGCTAGCCGGCAAGGCGGATGCGGACACGGCGGCGGCGGCGGAAATACGAACGGGTCGAATTCGGATTGCGTGGAGGCATAGCCGACGCCCCACTCGCTTCGCAAGTGATAATAGAGCAGCGAGCCGAGCCCGCGTGAGCCGACTTGCTGATCGTAGCTCTGCCAGCCTATATGCGAACCGCGCTGACCGACTCCTGAGAACGATTGCGCAGCCAATTCCAAATACGAGCGGTGTATCGAGTCGCGGAGATCGTAGCCTTGCGCGGTTCCAAAGCCCGTGGTCGCGTTTGCGGTGTACGACTGCACCGTATGATCGTTGACGTCGTCCGACCAGGTGAATGCGCCGTTGTGGCGCGGCCCGTTCAGCGGCGCGAGCGATGCCAAGACGTAGGCGCGCTGACCGTCGACGATGTTCTCCGAGATGCCGGCGCCGAGTTTGACGACGGGATCGTAGAAGAAGTGCGCGCTCTGGATCGAGTTGCGTGTGCTGCCGAACGTGATCGGCACGTCTTCGCCGTTCGTGTTGATGTTGCTCGTGTTGTATCCCGGATCGGACGCAAACGTGTAGACGTAGGAGGGCAGACTGACGGGCCGGCCGCCCGGCACGAGCACCGTCGTGCGTTCGAGCCGTACGTCCGCGCCCAAATGCGCGACCGCGCGCGGTGCAAGCGCAAACGGCAGCTCGCCCGAGACATCCGGCAAGGCTAGCGGCTGCGCGGGCAACGCGGTAGGATCAAGCTGCGCATCGACGTTCGGACCGTCGACCGCCGTGCGCACCGCAGTGGGCACAAGCGAGACGAACAACCCGCGATGGGTCGTGAGATCGACGCCCATCGCAGCTCCGGTCACCGCAGCTGCAGTACCATGCGCTTGAGTCACGATGACGTCACCGGCAGCGACGTAGCGATTGGAACGTAGGTCGACGACGATACGATCCGCGCTGACGTGCAGCACACCGTCGTCAAGGCGCGCCCCGCCGCGGGCGTCGAGGACGACATGCCCGGCGAAGAACTCCACCGTACCGCCCGACACGCTCACTGCGGGATGGCTCGTCGCCGCGCGCGCGGGCGAGCCGCACAATGCCAAGAGAGACGTCAGCGTCAGAATCGCCGCCGGCCCCGCCGTCGGATGAAGTATCCGGAGCGACTTACGAGAGTCGGCCACTCAAGGACGCTTTGACGAGCGCGCCGAGCCGGGCAATACCGGTCGCGATCTGTTCGTCCGTTCCATTGGAGAAGTTCAAGCGCATGGTGTTGCGCACGTCGGCATTGACCCAGAATGGCGCGCCCGGCACGAATGCGACTTTCTGTTCCGACGCGTGCGCGAGAAGTCGCTGCGTGTCGATGCTTTCGGGCATGCGGGCCCAGAGGAATAAACCGCCGTCCGGTCGCGTCCATGTCGTGCCGGCCGGCATGTGCTCGGCCAGCGCTTCGAGCATCACGTTGCGGCGTCGCGCGTAGACCGGCAGCATCTCCTGGACATGGTCTTCGAATTGGCTTCCCTTGCGCGCATATGCGAAGACGGCGCGCTGCGTGAAAGACGACGTGTGCAGATCGGCTGCCTGTTTCGCGGGTACGATCTTTTCGTAGAGCGCGCGATCTTTGGTCACGAGCCACGCAACGCGCATGCCAGGCGCGATCGTCTTGCTGACCGTGCTCATGTAGATGCAGCCGTCACCGCCGGCAAGCGCGTTGATGGCGGCGATATGGATCCCGGAATAGCGCAACCGGCCATACGGATCGTCTTCGAAGATCGGCACACCGTAGCGTGCGCAGAGCTTGATGACCGCTTTGCGCCGCGCCAATGCGAGCGTGATGCCGCTCGGATTTTGGAAATTGGGCACGAGGTAGAGCAGCTTCGGTCTCGTGCGCGCGCGCTCGCACTCGTGCAGAACGCGCTCGAGATCGTCGACGAGAATGCCGTCGTCGTCGGTCTTGACGGTCACGTAGCGGGCTTCGTACGCATCGAACGCCTGAATCGCGCCGAGGTATGCGGGGCTTTCGATGATGACCGTGTCGCCGGGATCGAGCAGCACTTTGCCGATGAGATCCAAGCCTTGCTGCGATCCGCTCACGATGAGGATGTCATCGGAAGTGCACTCAACCCCGATCGTCTCGTGCAGATACGTCGCGATCCACTCGCGCAGCGGCGGATAGCCCTCGGTGACGCTGTATTGGAGGGCGGCCGGCCCCTGCGTCTCCAGCACCTCTTGGCACGCGAGTTCGAACTGTTTGACGGGAAAGAGTTCCGGCGCAGGAAGTCCGCCGGCGAACGAGATGACGTCGGGCATCTCGGTGACTTTGAGAATTTCGCGAATGGCGCTTGCCTTGAGGCCGGCCATGCGTTTTGCGAAGCGAAAGACAGAGGCGTTTTCCGGCGAGCCGGGCGCGGCTAAAGACATGACGACCGCTTCACCAGGACGCCGCGGATTCCCGCGTTCTCCTTTGCCATACGACACGCGTCTTCGCGAGGGGGCAGCGTTGATCCAAAGGCGAATCGCGGACGCTGTGCCCGACGAACTCCGCTCCACCCTCGAACGCATTCTCGAGTCCGTTCGCGAAGGCGAAATTTCAGTCAACGAAGCGGTCGCCGCATTCGGCGCGCGCGACGCGGGCGACGGATTGGAATTCGCAACGCTCGATCATCTGCGCGCGGCGCGCACCGGATTCCCCGAGGTGATCTACTGCCCCGGCAAGACGCCCGAGCAAGTCGGCGCGATCGCGCTGGCGATGTTGAGCCGCGGCGCGACCGTGCTCGCCACGCGCGCGGCCCGCGAACACTTCGAGGCAGTCCGAGCGCTCGCGCCCGACGCGCGTTACGAGAGCGACGCGCACATCATCGCCATCGAACGCGAGCCGCTTCCGCGCCTCGGCAGCGTGTGTGTCGTCTCGGCCGGCACAGCCGACCGAAACGTGGCCGCCGAGGCCGCGGTCTGCCTCGACGTCATGGGCAATGCCGTCGCGCGCGTGGACGACGTCGGCGTCGCGGGACTCCATCGCGTCCTCGGCCACATCGGCGCGCTGCGAAGCGCGAACGTCATCGTCGCCGTCGCCGGCATGGACGGCGCGCTGCCCGGCGTCATCGCCGGCCTGACGGACAAACCCGTGATCGCAGTTCCGACGAGCGTCGGGTACGGCGCGTCGTTCGGCGGTCTTGCGGCGCTGTTGACCATGCTCAACGCGTGCGCCGGCGGCGTGGCCGTCGTGAACATCGACAATGGCTTCGGCGCCGCGTGCGTCGCATCGCGCATCAATCTTTCTGCCGCCGCCATGACGGATCGCGCATAGTGCGCATCGCGTACTTCGACTGTTTCGCCGGCGCGAGCGGGAACATGATCCTCGGATCGCTCGTGGATGCGGGCTTGAGCCTCGATGCGCTCGAGCGCGAACTCCGTCGCCTTCCCGTGAGCGGTTGGACGATGAACGCGAGGCCGGTTCATAAGCGCGGATTGGGTGCGCTGTACTTGGACGTGAGCGTTCCGGGCGAAGATCACGATCACGACCACGATCACGATCATCATCATGCCGGTCACGAGGGTGACGCAGCGGACCACGAACACGGACCGCATCGCACGCTTGCGGACGTGTTGGCAGTCATTCGCGGCGGTGCGCTGCCCGAGGCGGTCGAGAAGACCGCGCGTGCGATCTTCCATCGTCTCGGTGAAGCGGAAGCGCGCGTGCATCGCAAGCCGCTGAGCGAGATCGCTTTCCACGAGGTCGGACAGATAGACGCGATCGTGGACATCGTCGGCGCCGCCCTCGGCCTCTACATGCTCGATATCGACCAAGTCCATTGTTCGCCGCTGCCCTGCGGTCACGGAACGATCTCGTCTGCGCACGGGCGATTGCCGTCACCGGCGCCGGCCACGATGGAATTGCTGCGCGGCGCTCCGACGTACGACGTGGATGTGGATGGCGAACTCGTCACGCCGACGGGCGCGGCGATCCTGACAACGGTAGCGACGTTTGCGCCCCGCCCGCCCATGACGGTACGCGCGATCGGCTACGGAAGCGGACGTTCGGACTTCCCGTTCGCTAACGTGTTGCGCGTGATCATCGGCGACGTGGCGGCGGCGCCCAGCGCAGGAACGGCGGCCTCGCCGGACGCGGTCGAACAGATCGAGACGAACATCGACGACATGAATCCGCAGGCGTACGAACACGTCTTCGAGCGGCTGTTCGCTGCCGGCGCGCTCGATGTGTGGACGACGCCCGCCCACATGAAGAAGGGCAGGCCCGGCATACTCCTCACCGCGCTCGCGCCGGCCGAACGCGCCGAAGCGGTGATCGCTTCGCTGCTGACCGAGACGACCTCGATCGGCATTCGTCATTGGACGGCACGGCGCGCCGTAAGTGCGCGCAGCATCCACACGATCGAGACCGGCATCGGCGCGATTCGCGTGAAGGTCGTGCAGACGCCCGCCGGACCGCGCGCGCGCCCGGAGTACGACGACGTCAAGGCGATCGCGCACCGCGACGGCACGGCGCTCGTCGACGTGATGCGCGTCGCCGAACGCGCGGCAGATGAATGGCTTACGGCCAACCCGCCGACGGTCGCGGAAGATCGCTGAGGTGAAGAAGTTGCTCCAGGTCGCGGCAGATGCCTGAGGCCGAGCTTCGATCCGCCATCCGCGGCCTTGGGAGTGCTGTCATCGCTTACTCCGGTGGTGTGGATAGCGCTGTCGCGCTCGCGATTTGCGTGCAAGAGCTTGGCGCATCGGCGCTCGGCGTCACCGGTGTATCGCCTTCGATGGCCCGCGGCGAACTCGAGGCGGCGGTTGCGGTCGGGCGCGCGATCGGTGCTCGCCATGAAATACTTGAGACGCGCGAGTTCGACGAAGTGAAATATCGCGCGAACGAACGCGACCGATGCTATCATTGCAAGCACGAATTGTTCTCACGATTGCGCGCGCTCGCAGACGAGCGCGGAATCGCGCACGTCGTCGACGGTTTCAACGCGGACGACGGCATCGCGGCGCTGGACGTGCGGCCGGGTCGCGGGGCCGCGCGCGCGCTCGGCGTTCGCAGCCCGCTCGCCGAGACCGGCTTCAGCAAATCCGACGTCCGCGCGCTTGCGAAAAAACTCGGCCTGTCGGTATGGGAAAAACCGGCGACGCCGTGCCTCTCATCGCGAGTTCCGTACGGCACGCGGATCGAGGAGACGGACTTGCGCCGGATCGACCTGGCGGAAAGCTATCTGCGCGCATCGGGTTTCCCGGTCGTGCGCGTAAGGCACTACGGAACGCTGGCGCGCGTGGAGGTCCCGGTCGCGGATGTCAATCGGCTCAGCGAGATGCGTTCGCGCGTCGAACGCGCCTTCGCGGACGTCGGGTATATGCAGCTAGAGATCGATGCTCGCGGCTATCGCACCGGCTCGCTCAACGAATAAAATGTAGGGCGGACCTTTATGGTCCGCCTCTAGGCGGGACTCATGGCTTGGAGATTTGCGGAAGAAGGCTTGCAGCGGAACCTCACTGCCTGCGAGCGCCGCATACTTGACGCTCTTCTCTCAAATTCATTTCCTGGATCGAACGAGTTGCGACAACAGCTCGTCGACCCAGGCATGAGCGTGACGAGTCTTGGGGAGATATTGAGATTTGACTTCCACTTGCCAAACACGCCCCGTGCCAATGTGGAATTTCAAGTTCCGGTCGAAGCCACGTCTCATGACGTTGATGGGATCCAAATAAATTTTGCGCTGCATGTTGTTCACGGTCGGTTATCTGAACTAGAAATCTATCGGATCGACGGCAGCCCAATGGAGTGTGAGCCCGGTATCGAGAAAATGAAAGAAATTGTTTCGCCGCCATATGACCAGTGAGGCGGACCATAAAGGTCCGCCCCACATTGAGATCGCCCCACATGAGGCTCCGTCCCTCGTAGTAGGGCAAACATCGCTTGCCCAATGGTCAGAAGATATCGACCACCGTGGCCCCGGCGGAAGAGAACGCGCCGCGCAGCGCTTCGGCTTGGCCGTCGTCGGCGCGGTACCCGGCGACCGTTCTGCCCGCTTCGACCGCGACCGCATAATCGTCGGTGCGGCCGTCAGGTACGTTCAGCTCGGCGAGATAGTCGTTGATCGAATCGCCGTACACCACGTCGCCGCCGCCCGAACCTGAGAGTCCGGGCACGCTGATGTTGAGGCCATCCGCGGAGCTGAGCGATCCACCGCCGGCCATCGTCCGGTTGACATCGCCGATCCACGTGCACTTGACGCCGCTCTCGCAGATATCGGTAGGGATATCTTCGTTGCAGAGCACGTGCGCGCGCGAGACGTCATGACCCGCTGCGTTCAAATTCTCGATGAGCTTGGAGACGCTCGAATGATCCGGAAAAATCCCTACGACGGTTGCCACGATTGAGCCCTCAATGGACAAGCAGCGAACCGCACTTGGTCCGCGGAGCCTGTGCATTCGGGTCGCGCCGAGCCTCGCCCTCTGCCTAAAGGCCGCTCGGGCGGGGCCGGACAATTGCCCGAACGATGGGATCGCACAAGCCCCGTCCGGTGACCGCGCGCGGAGAATTCGACCTTCGGAAGCTCGCGGGTGAGGCCGGCCTCGTAGTGGGCAGCGCGCTCCTCGCGAACCTCATCGGCTATCTGTTCCATTTCATCATCTCGCGCCGGATCGGGCCCGACCAGTATGGCACGCTCGTCGCGATGCTGGCGATCTTCGGCATCATCGGCGTGATCGGACAGGCGCTCAACAACGTCGCCGTTCAAGAGACCGCAAAGCTGTGGGTGCTGCATCGCGACGATCACATCGCTGCGTTCGTCCGCCATGCGGCCCCTGCGGCGCTCGGCGTCGGCGCGGTCGTAGGTCTCGGCATACTGGTCGCGAGCCTGCCGCTTGGTCCGTACCTCCACATCACTCGATGGGATCTCTGGATCGCGTTCGCCGCGTTCTGCATGCTCAACGTCGTCGCGTCGTTTCTTCGCGGAGCGGCACAAGGCGCGCATCGCTTTGGTTATTTCGCCGCCTCGCTGCTCGGCGAATCGATCGTGAAATTGATCCTTGCGCTTGTGCTCGTCGCGATCGGCTGGCAAGCGCTGGGCGCCCTCGGCGGATTCGCCGGCGGCATCGCCTTCGGGGCGGCGATTCTCTTGCCGCCGTTTCAACGCATCGCCAAACCGGCGACGTACGACGTCGCCGAACACGACCATCTGCGATTGGGCGGCGAATCGTCGCGGGTGCTCGGCGTGAGCGTGTGCACGGCGGCGTTGATGTTCGTCGATACGATCTTCGCCAAGCATCATCTGACTGGCGTCGATGCGGGCTACTACGGAGCCGCGGGCACGATCGCGCGCATCATCCCGTACGGCGTCGGTCTCATCGGACTCATCCTTTTGCCGAAAGCGGCCGCCGCGCAGCACGCGAGCCGGTCGTCGCTCATGCGGCTTCTCGCGGTATGCTTTGGCGCCGGCCTGCTGGTCACCGGCGTCGTCGTCGCGGTACTCGTCACCGTGCCGAAGCTCGTGATCGCCGTCTCATATGGAGCGACCTACGCGGGAGCGATCCCGCTGCTTCGGCTGTACGGCATCGATCAAGGCCTGCTCGGCGCGTGCGGTCTGGGATTTGCGTATCTCATCGCCGTGCGCGATTATCGCATCGGCCGCTTCCTCATCGTGGCCGTCGCGTTGGAGGCCGTGTTGATGGCGCTTTTCGGCACGACCGCGGTACGGTTGCTCACGACCGCTATCATAGTCAACGGCTTGCTCTTGCCTGCAGTGGCCTTTTGCGTGTGGCAAGCGCTGCGCGACAACCGCGCTGCGTCGGAGCTGCCGCAGGCCGTCATGCCCCCCATCGCCGAAGTTTGATCATCCCATGCGCGGACATGTCTTCTATCGCAAACTCAACGTCGAGCTTCCGACGATCGTGCGCGGCAAGGGCGTCTATCTCTACGATGCCGACGGCAAACGCTATCTCGACGGCTCCGGCGGCGCGATGGTCGCCTGCATCGGCCACGGCGTCGATGAAATCGCCGATGCCATCGCCGAGCAAGCGCGCACGATCGCATACGTCAACGGAACGGCATTCACCAATCGTCCGGTGGAAGAACTGGCCGACATGCTCGCCGAGCACGCGCCGCCCGGTGTCGATCTCTCGTATTTCCTGAGCAGCGGTTCCGAAGCCGTGGAAGCGGCGCTCAAACTCAGCCGCCAGTATCACGTCGAACGCGGCGAAACGCAGCGGCGCATCATCATCGCGCGTTCGCCAGGCTATCACGGCAACACGCTGCTTGCGCTCTCGGCATCCGCGCGCGCAAGTTATCGGAAGATGTACGCGCCCTGGCTGCTCGACGTCGTCATGATCGATGCGCCATATCCGTACCGTGCCGGAGAGCTCGGCGTGGACGCGCCTGCCATGACCGGCGAAGCGCTCGCCGAGGCGATAGCGCGCGTCGGCGCGGGCAACATCGCCGCTTTCATCGCCGAGCCGATCGGCGGATCGTCGACCGGAGCGTCGGTGCCTCCCGACGGCTACTATGCGCGCATCCGCGAGCTGTGCGACGAGCACGGCATTCTCTTCATCGCCGATGAAGTGCTGTGCGGCGCCGGCCGGACGGGGAAATATTTCGGACTCGAGCATTATACATCGCGCAGCGGCGGGCCGGTCGTGCCCGACATCATCACGATGGGCAAAGGATTGAATGCCGGCTATGCGCCGCTTTCGGCGCTGCTCGTCAAACGCACGATCTTCGAGACGATCAAGAACGGCAGCGGCGGATTTCAGCACGCGCAGACGTATTCACACAATCCGCTCGCCGCGGCCGCAGCGCTTGCCGTTGCGAAGTACGTGCGCAAGCACGACCTTGTCGCGCGGGCCGCGAGCCTGGAGCCGGAACTTCAGCGCCGCCTGCGCACGCTTTTGACGGTCGGCGACGGCGCGCATATCGTCGGCGACGTCCGCGGCATCGGCGCGCTCGCCGGCGTGGAGATCGTGGCGGATCATTCGACGAAGACTCCGTTCCCGCGCGGCGCCAAGGCCGTCGAAACGCTCGTCAAGGAGTGCCTGAAAGCCGGACTCTGCGTCTGGCCCAACGTGGGTCAAGCCGACGGAACGAACGGCGACCTCATCATGATCGCGCCGCCCTTCAATATCTCGTTCGCCGAATTGGATGAGCTCACCGAAAGCTTGCGCGCAGCCCTCGCGGCGACGGCAAGCGCTTTACACGCGACGCATCCACCACTTGCTGCCGCCACGAGGACATCATGACCGCAACCACCGCGACCAAGGCACCGAAGATCACCTATTCCGCCATCAGCGCCGACATGGGTGAGATCCACAAGTCGTTCGACGCTGCCATCTCCGCCCTGCGCGGCAAACTTGGTGCCGAGCATCACCTGTACATCGACGGCGCGTGGGTGAAGGGCGGCGGCGAGACGCTGCACTCGCTTTCGCCGATCGATCGCGGTTGGAAGATCGGTTCGTTCACGGGCGCGACGCCGGCCCAAGTCGACGACGCGGTCGAGGCCGCCAAGAACGCGAAAGCCGCATGGGCCGGCATGCCGTGGAAAGAGCGCGTCGCCATCATGCGCCGCGCCGCCGAGAAGATCCGCGAGATGCGCTTCGAGATCGCCGCGGTCATGACGGTCGAGATCGGCAAGAACCGCATGGAGTCGCTGGGCGACGCGGAAGAGTCGGCCGATCTCATCGATTACTACGCCGATCAAGTGGAACACGCGGATGGATTCGTACGTCCGCTCGGAAAGCTCGCGCCGAACGAGCAGACGCAAGATGTGCTTCGGCCGTTCGGCGTTTTTGCCGTCATCTCGCCGTTCAATTTTCCGATGGCGCTTGCCACAGGCATGTCGAGCGCGGCGCTCGTGGCCGGAAACACGGTCGTCTTCAAGCCCGCCGGCCTCGCGCTGTTGACCGGGGAGATGCTCGCGCGCGCTTACGAGGGCGCGGGCATGCCGGCGGGTGTCTTCAATCTGCTCTACGGCTCCGGATCGTCCGTCGGCGAACAGTTGGTGCGGCATCGCGGAATCGACGGTATCGCGTTCACCGGTTCGCAAGAAGTGGGCATGCGCCTCATGCGCGAGTTCGGTGCGGGTGGGCCGTTCGCAAAACCGGTTCTCGGAGAACTCGGCGGGAAGAACGCGGCGATCGTCGCGGCGAGCGCCGATCTGGATATGGCAGCCGAAGGCGTCATGCGCTCTGCGTTCGGGCTTCAAGGACAGAAATGCAGCGCATGCTCGCGCGTCTACGTCCATGAGAGCGTCGCGGAGAAATTTCTCGCACTGCTCAAAGAAAAGACGCAGAAACTCGCGATCGGCGATCCGACGGACAAGGATATCTACATGGGCCCGGTGATCAGCGAGTCCGCCGTGCGCACCTTCGAGGAGAGCGTCAAGTCGGCCAAGTCCGGCGGCGAGATCCTCACGGGCGGCGCGCGCATGCAAAGCGGAAAACTCGCCGCCGGTCTTTACGTAGAACCCACCGTCGCCAAGCTGCCGCTGGATCACGAGCTGTTCTCACGCGAACTGTTTCTGCCGTTCCTTGCAGTCGGCGTGGTCCGATCGTTCGATCAGGCGTTGGACGAATCGAACAAAGTCGATCTTGGCCTGACCGGCGGCCTTTTCTCCGCCGACGAGACGGAGATCGCGCGTTTCTTCGACGAGATGGAAGCGGGCGTGCTCTACGTCAACCGTCGCACGGGCGCGACCACCGGCGCCTGGCCGGGAGTGCAATCGTTCACCGGCTGGAAGGGCTCCGGCATCACTGGCAAGGGCGGATGCGGCCCGTATTACGTCTCGCAGTTCCTGCGCGAACAATCCCGGACGCGGATGACCTAACATATATGACGTAACGCCTATTTTCGGCGAATGTATAACCGGTTCTCTCAACGTTTATCCTAAAAAGGACGGATGAAAGGCCTTCCCGAACGAACGATTATTATGGCGAAGAATTATCCTTTCATCGGGGTCGTGCCGCCGGGGCCGAACGCGCTCAAGATCATCGCGCAAGATGAGCGGTACGCATCGACTTCCTACATCAAAGAGTACCCCCTCGTCGCGGCGCGCGGCCAGGGCGCCATGGTCGAAGACGTAGACGGCAACCGCTACCTCGATATGATGGCCGGCATCGCCGTTTCTTCCACGGGCTACGCCCATCCGGCGGTGGTCGCGGCAGCGACCGACCAACTCAACAAGTTCTCGCACATGTGCGCGACGGATTTCTATTATCCGGTCTTCGCGCAGCTCTGCGAACGGCTCGCGAAGCTCGCGCCGGGCCCGGAACCGAAGCGCGTGTTCCTCACCAACTCCGGCACGGAAGCTGTCGAAGGCGCGATCAAACTCGCGCGCAGCCACACGAAGCGACAGTACATCATCTCGTTCCACGGCTCGTTCCACGGCCGCAGCATGGGAGCGATCTCGCTCGGCTCGTCCAAGGTGAAGTACCGCCGGCATTTCGGTCCGCTGCTTCCGGGAGTCCACCATCTGCCGTACGACAACCCGTATCACCCCACCGATTGGCGCGAAGCTGCGGAGAATCTCTTCCGCGAGCGCGTCGGCGAAGACGAGATCGCGGCGGTGGTCATGGAGCCGATCCTCGGCGAGGGCGGCTACGTGATCCCGTCGCGAGCGTTCTTGGACTATTGGCGCGATTTCTGCGACGAGCACGGCGCCGTGCTGATCTTCGACGAAGTGCAATCCGGCGTCGGCCGCACAGGCTCGATGTTCGCGTCGCAGGCGCTCGGCGTCACGCCTGACGTCACGCTGCTCGCAAAAGGCTTGGGCTCCGGCTTGCCGATCGGCGCCATCATCGCGAAGGAATCCGTCATGTCGTGGGGTCACGGAAGCCACGGCAGCACGTTCGGCGGCAATCCGGTCGGCTGCGCTGCTGCGCTTGCCACGCTCGACCTCGTCGAAGGCGGCCTCATGGCGAACGCGGCTGCGATGGGATCGCTGCTGCTCGCGGGCTTCAACGAACTGAAGAAAAAGCACGACCTCATCGGCGACGTGCGCGGCGTCGGTTTGATGATCGGCGTCGAATTCGTCCGCGATCGAAGCACGAAAGAACCGATCGTGCATCTCGTCCACGAGATCGAGCTGGCGGCGTTCAAGAAGGGCCTCTTGCTGCTCGGCTGCGGCCGGAGCACGATCCGCATCGCGCCGCCGCTCGTGATCGACGCGGAAGACGTGCGCATCGCGCTCCGCATTTTCGACGAGGTGCTGACGGAGTTGCGGGTTCCGGCGTGACCGCTGCGGGCATCGGCTCGAGCGGATCCGCCGGTGCGCGCGCACCGGCCTCGTCTGCGAAACTGATGTCCATGCGCGACGCCGTCTCGCGTTTCGTCCACGACGGTGACACCGTCGTCATCGAGGGCTTCACCCACCTCATCTGCTTCGCGGCGGCGCACGAGATCATCCGCCAGCGCCGGCGCGACCTCACGCTCTGCCGGCTGACGCCCGATCTCATCTACGATCAGATGATCGCGGCCGGCTGCGCCAAGAAATTGATCTTCTCGTGGGCCGGCAACCCGGGCGTCGGATCGCTCTTCGCGCTGCGCCGCGCGGTCGAGAAGGGCATCCCGCACAAGCTCGAGATCGAAGAGTATTCGCACTACGGCCTGATGGCGCGCTTTGCCGCCGGCGCGGCGAAACTACCGTTCTGGCCGATGCGCAACTACCGCGGCAGCGATCTCCCCGACGTCAACCCGCTGATCAGAACCGTCACCTGTCCATACACGTCCGAAGAGCTCGCGACGGTGCCGGCTATCAATCCCGACGTCGCGATCATCCATGCGCAGCGCGCCGACGTAGGCGGCGACGCGCAGATCTGGGGCCTGTACGGCGTGCAGAAAGAGGCGGCCTTCGCGGCCGATCGCGTCATCCTCGTCGTGGAGGAGATCGTCAGCGAAGCGATCATCCGCGCGGATCCCAACCGCACGCTCATCCCCGGATTGATCGTCGACGCGGTCGTGCACGAGCCATGGGGCGCGCACCCGTCGTACGCGCAAGGCTACTACGATCGCGACAACGAGTTCTACGTCGCATGGGAGAACATCTCAAAAGATGAGGCGAGCCTCGCGGCATGGCTCGACGAGTTCGTCTACGGCGTTGCCGATCGGAACGAATATCTGTTGAAGCTCGGCCCGACGCTGCGCGAGCGCCTCAACGCTGAAGATCAGGTCTGCGAAGGGGTCAACTACGGCTTCTGAAATCGCGGCCTACAAGAATTCCGAGTTGATGGCGGTGCGCGCCGCCAAGGAGCTGCGCGACGGCGACGTCGTGTTCGTCGGCATCGGTTTGCCGAACCTCGCGTGCAATTTGGCTCGGGCGACGCACGCGCCGAATCTCGTGCTCATCTATGAGTCGGGGGCGGTCGGAGCGGTGCCCGATCGTCTGCCTGTTTCCATCGGCGACCCCGCGCTCGTGACCGGATCGCTTTCCGTCGCATCAATGGCCGACATCTTCATGCTCTACTTGCAGGGTGGGCGCATCCAAGTCGGTTTCCTCGGCGGCGCGCAAGTGGATCGCTACGGCAACATCAATTCCACCGTGATCGGACGCTACGACGCGCCGAAAGTGCGGCTGCCCGGAAGCGGCGGCGCGTGTGAGATCGCGGTCCACGCGGAGCGCGTCATCGTGGCGGCGCCGCTCTCGGCGCGATCGTTTCCGGCGGAGGTCGACTTCATCACGTCCCCCGGTCACGCGGGGAAGCACGGAACACGGAAGGAACTGCACCAGCCCGGCGGCGGCCCGGTGCGGATCGTCACCGACGTCGGCATTCTCGAACCATCGCCGAAAGACGGCGAGCTCGAACTGGTCGGGATCTATCCCAACGTCGAAGTCGAAGCTGTCAAAGCCAAGGTCGGCTGGCCGTTGCGCGTGCGTGCAACGCTCGAACAGATTCCGCCGCCGACCGACCACGAACTTCATCTGCTACGCGACGTGCTCGACCCGGACAGGCTCTATCTCTGAATAATCCTGAAAGGGCCGGCTTCTTGTCGGCCCACGCAAATGAGGTTGACAGATGACAACTCCGCGCATTCCTACCGCTCTTTGCGCCGCGGCGCTCTCGTGCGTCATCGCGCTCGCCTGCGCGCGCGCAGCGTCCGCCGCCGCGATGTACGAGATGTACTTGCCGGCGAATACTGGCCTGCAGTGGCATCAGACCGCCGCGCAAGTCGCGCAGACCTGTGATGACGGGATCGCGAGCGCGAAAGCGACGATCGCGAAGATCGAGTCGCTGTCTTCTCCGGAATGGACGTTCGACGATTCGCTGCTCCAGATCGAGACGGCAGAAGCCGAGCTCAACGATCAGACCGCCGCGCAGTCGTTCCTTTCCGCTGTCGCGCCGACGAAAGACGTGCGCGATGCCGCCAGTGACTGCCAGCAGAAACTTTCGGATTATTACAACGCGCTGAGTGCGGATCCAAAGATCTACGCGATTGCCGCACGCGTGCAGGCGCTCGGCGATGCCAAGACCGACGCTGCCAAAAAGCTCGTTGAGAGCTACGTCCTCACCGGCATCCGCGCAGGCGTCGCACTGCCGCCGGCGGAGCGCGATCGCGTCACAAAGCTCTTCGACACGCTCACGGGCGAGACGATCGCTTTTCAGCGCGCGATCGACGAAGACAAGAGCGCGGTTGAGATATCGCAGGCAGATGCGTCGTCGCTGCCGCCGGCATTCGTCGCGACACTCTCGAAGACTTCAACCGGCTACCGCGTGCCGGTCAACGAGAGCACGTTCTCGCAATTCATGGACAACGAGAGCGACGGCAATGCGCGCAAAGCCTACTATTTGGCGTACGAGCGTCGCGGCGGCACCACCAACGTGCAGCGTCTCGAGCGCGCCGTCGCGCTTCGCTATCAGCTCGCCCGAGCGCTCGGCTTTGCGCAATGGTCCGACTACCAGCTCGCAGCGAAAATGGCCAAGTCGCCCACGCGCGTGATGGCATTTCTCAACCAGATCGACACGACGCTTCTACCGAAGGCGCGGGCCGAGCGAGCGACGCTCGTCGCGCTGAAGAAAGCATCGGGCGATCCGACTCCGTTCGCGGGCTGGGATGGAGCATACTACGAGACCAAGCTCGTCAAGACGCGCTATGCGGTAGACGATCAGGTCGTCCGCCAGTATTTCCCGGTTGACCACGTCATCGCCGGCGTTTTCTCGATCTATCAGAAGCTGCTCGGCGTCCGCTTCACGCCGATCGCTGCGCCCGATGCTTGGGCGCCCGGCGTACGCGAGTATGCTATAAACGACGCCGCAAGCGGCAAAGCGATCGGGTGGTTCTATCTCGATCTCTTTCCGCGCGACGGCAAATACGGCCATTTCGCGAACTTCGGAATCCGGCCCGGCCGCGTGCTGCCGGACGGCTCGTACCAAAAGCCGGTGACCGCTATCGTCGGCAATTGGCCCGCACCTGCGCCCGGTCAGCCTGCGCTCTTAAGCCACGACGACGTCGTCACGTTCTTCCACGAGTTCGGTCATGCGATGCACTCGACGCTTTCCACCGCTCCGTACGAGACCTTGTATGGCACAAACGTCCGAGGTGATTTTGTAGAAGCGCCGTCGCAGATGCTCGAGAACTGGATGTGGCAGCCGTCGATCTTGAAGATCGTCTCGAGCAACGTCACGACCGGCAAGCCGCTGCCCGATGCGCTCATCACAAAGATGGTCGCGCTCCAGCATGTCGGCGACGGAGCCGACTACACCGGCCAGGCTTTCTATGCGGCCTACGATATGACGCTGCACAGCTCGGGCCCGACCGTCGATGCTAACGCGCTTTGGGCAAAGCTCGTCAAGCAGATGACCGTCGGCCACATGATCCCCGGCACGTATCCGGAGGCGTCGTTCACGCATCTGATGAGCGGATACGACGCGGGCTACTACGGTTATCTCTGGTCACGCGTCTTTGCGCAAGATATGTTCACCGTGTTCCAGCGCTACGGTCTGGAAAGCCCGGTCGCCGGCATGCGCTATCGCAAGGACATCTTGCAGCCCGGCGCGGTCTACGAACCGGACGTGCTGCTCGAGCATTTCCTGGGCCGGCCGGTCAGCTATGACGCGTTCTACCGATATCTGGGTATCGCGCCCCCGCGATGATGTAGGGCGGACCCTTGTGGTCCGCCCCCAATGTGGACGTTACGAAAAAAAATAGGCGGACCATAAAGGTCCGCCCCACATTTGTTTGTGCCGACTACGGGATCGCGGGAGGGCCGCTCGGCGGCGGCGCCGTGGGCGGCGCGTACATCGGGCCCGCCGGCGGACTCATCTGCGGGCTGCCCGGCGGCGGAGCCGAGAAGGTCGTGTGCGGCCAACCCTGTTTGTTGAGCAGCGGCAACATGGCGGATCCGATCGCAAGCGCGCTCACGATCGCTTCGAGCACGATGCCGAGCCAGAGCGGCGCAATACCTTCGAGCACGGTGATGATCAGAAGCCCAAGCCCGATCGACGCGAGCGGACTCGGCTCCGCCACTTTACTGAACTCGAAGAACTGTCGTCCAAGATACATCGAGAGCGCCGCGCGGCCGACGAGATAGCCGAGCGCAACCGCGACAATGGCCACGGGGATGAGCACGATACCGAGCACCGTTATCGCGAGACCGACGGTGATGATGCTGAGCGTGAACGGCCACGTCAACCCGAGCACGCCGGCGAGCGCCGGCCGATGGAGCAAATGATCGAGCGTGAGCCGCGTGCGGCCAGGGAAGAGCGCGAATGCGAGGAGCGTCAACACGCCAAAGGTGATCAGCACTTCGATCCAGTCGCGTTTGGCGCTGTAGCCGTTATAGTCGCTTGCAGAATTATCGTCCGGCACGACGTGCATCGGCGGAACGACGATCGGCGTGATGATCGGCAACGGCGAGGTGAAGGGGCTGGACCCACTCGACTTCTTATAGGAAGACTCGTTGTCCACGCTCCCGCCGAGCGCGACCGTCTCGCCCTTGACCACGCCTTCCGGCGCGATGTAGAGACTGCCGGCCATGACGACCGCGTCGCCGTCGACCGTGCCGTGGACTTCGGCGCTGCCGGCCATGACGACGAGGTCGCCTTTGACCTCATCGCCTGCCGGTATGACCACGCTCGATCCGAAGACGACCCGGTCGCCTTGGCTGTGTCCGTACGCGGCAGCCGCCGGTTGCGAACAGGTCGCGAAGCAGATGGCTGCGACCGCCGCCGCCAGCACCGACGCGGGCGAGCGCCACACTCGTTGTAGAAAAACTTCGTTGATCACGATCGGGCTCCAAGCAGTGCCGAACCGAGGCGCGGCAGGTACTTGCGTCCTGCCGTCGCTGCGACGGCGAGTAGTACGACCTCGATGGCCACCGCGATAGCGGCCACGTCGGCGACGTGGAAATGACCACCAAGACGGGAAAGGGTCTCAAGTGCGACTCCGGCTTGGCCGGCGAATCCGCCGACGCGGCCGATGATCGCGCTGAAGTTCACGATATGCAGCGCGCTGAGCATCGCCACGATCGCCCACGTCGCGAAGACGTACGCGGCAAACCACGGCCACACGACGCGGCGCCGCGCGGGCGACGGCAGCGCGGCGATCTTCGCCATGATCGTGGCGGTGAAGCCGGGCGCAGGTTCGATCAGCACGACTCTCGTGAGCGCCTCATCCACGCGACGCAGCCGTGCGTCGAGGGCAGTGCACCCCGGGCACCCCGCGAGATGTTCGCTCACGAGACGCGCGTCGGCGCGCGACAGATCGCCGTCGCGGTAGGCCGCTAGCCTCGAACTACAAGCTGAGCAATTCACGTCCGCGTATCTCCTGTTGAGCGCCTGCGCCGATCAAACCGGTCGGATGATCTTGTGCAAGCTCGCGCGCGAGCGCCGCCTTGCCGCGGTGTATCAGTGTCTTCACATTGCCGAGCGTCACTTGCATCGTGTCGGCGATCTCCTGGTATTCGAGATGATTGAAATAGCGAAGCGCCAGCGCCGCGCGCATCTTCTCCGGTATGTGCGTGAGCGCGGATCGGACGAGCGCCTCGTCTTCGCCCGCGATAAGCGAGGCGTCGGGCGCAGCGTCGCGGCGCGTGTCGGGAATGCGTTGTTCGATGGTCTCGTCTTCGTAGAGGTCTTCGGTCGGCGGCCGCCGGCCTTCTTTGCCGAGGTGCGTGCGGGCGACGTTGCGTGCGATCTGATAAAGCCACGTGGAGAATTTGCCAAGATCGGGGTTGAAGGTTCGGAGGTGAGCGTAGGCCCGCATGAACGTCTCCTGAGACAGATCGTTTGCGTCCTCGGCCGACCGGACGCTCGCATGGATGAAGTTGACGACTCCTCGCTGGTGCCGCTCCACCAGCGGCGCGAAGGCTTGGGTGTCTCCCGTAAGGACGAGGGCCGCTAGCGTCTCGTCACTCAGGCCCGTCGCGTTGATGACCGAACCTCCCGTCGAGTTTAGATACCATAAAACTGAAGAAAAGTTCCACACTACTGCGGTAAAGGGTCCCAGCCCGCCTTCGTCCCGGATTTGTCTGAAGGGGCCAACGCTAGTCGGCCCACGTCATGGCAGCACGGGCCGACTAGCGTCGGCCCCTTCATCAATGCGATGAAGCCAAAGCGCGCATCGAGGCGAACTGGTGGGCCCATGACAGAGCATAGTCGATCACGAGAATCCGAACGGCCCGTTTCCGCTTCGGCGTCAGTTTTGGCCACGCTCGCCGAGCCCGCCGACGCAAATCCGATGGGCAACGTTCACGGCGGTCACATTATGAAGCTTGTCGACCAAGCGGCCGCCGCCGCGGCCATCAGGCATGCGGGGCGTTTGTGCGTCACGGCAAGTATTGACCGGCTCGACTTTCTCTATCCCGTTCGCATCGGCGACATGATCGAACTTCGTTCCGCCGTCAACTACACGCACCACACGTCGATGGAAGTCGGCGTCCACATCGAGACGGAAAATCTCGCGTCGGGCGAACGACATCACGTCGCCTCCGCATATCTCATTTTCGTCGCGCTCGACGAAAGCGGCAAGCCGGTGCGGATTCCGCGCGTCGTTCCGCAATCGGAGGCCGAGAAGCTCCGTTATCAGCAAGCCGAACTGCGCTATCGCCAACGCAAAGAAACGCGCGAGCAGGAACGTGCGCTGCACGACGCCGCGCACAATAGTTGATCGCGCAGACGCAGCGCGGCGGTCCGATCGCCGCACGCTACGCGTTGCTGTTGGCAGGGGTCACCGGCCTCGCGTGCGCAGGAATATTCTATTCGCTTAGCGCCGCGCCGCCGATCGCGATGGTCGCGTATCGAAGTCTCTTCGCCGCGGTGCTCATATTGCCGCTCGTCTTCATCGGACGGTGGAGCAAGTCGCGCGACAGCGCGACGCGTTTCGCCGGGCGCGACATCGCGCTCTCGACGGTCGCAGGCGCGCTCTTCGCCGCCGATCTCACGCTCTGGGCCGTGGGCATCCGCTTCACGACCGTCTCGAGCGCGATGCTCATGGTCAGTACCGATCCGATCTGGATCGCGCTCTTCAGCGCGCTCTTCTTCGGAGAACGGCCGCGACCGCTCGCGATCGTCGGGATCGGCGTCGCCGTCTGCGGCACGGCGATCGTCGCCGGCATGGATATGCGCGTGTCGGGGACCGCACTGCTCGGCGATGGCCTCGCGCTCGCGGCAGCGCTCGTCGAGACGTGGTACCTCCTGCTCGGCAGACGCGTGCGCATGCGCGTGGATGCGCCGCGCTACGCAACCATCGTCTATGCCGCCTGTGCGGCTTGCATGTGGATCGCGATGTTCGCGTCCGGCACATCGCCTGCGGTCAGTCTCCACGACCTCGGGTTCGCGCTGCTGCTCGCGCTCGTCGTGACGGTCGGCGGACACACGCTCATCTCGCATTCACTGGGGCTCATGCCTGCCACCGTCGTCGGCGTGGCGATCCTCGCGCAGCCGCCCATCGCCGCACTGCTCGCGTATCTCTTCCTGCATCAGACGATTCCGTTGACGACGGCCATCGGAGGGCTTGTCGCGCTTGCGGGGCTCGGTATTGTCGCGTATGCGAACGAATTGAAAAATCCCGGCATCGAAGCCGGCGCGATCTGATGCGAGGTGCCACCGGCCACTTGCGGGGAATGAGCGGCAGTCGCGGTGCGGCGTTGAAGGAGCAGCATTGGCTAAGCGTGCGCTGATCACGGGCATCACCGGTCAAGACGGATCGTATCTGGCGGAATTTCTGCTGGCGAAGGGTTACGATGTCTACGGCATCACCCGCCGTTCCAGCACCAATTCGTTCGACCGGATCGCGCACATCGTCGACAAGATCACATTGCTCTCGGGCGATCTGCTCGACGAGCACTCGCTCGCGACCGCGATCCGCGAAGCGCAGCCGGACGAGGTCTACAATCTTGCGGCGCAATCGTTCGTGCCCACATCGTGGGCGCAGCCCGTGCTCACCGCCGAGTTCACAGCGGTCGGCGTCACGCGATTGCTCGAGGCGCTGCGCGGTCTGAAACCCGATGCGCGCTTCTATCAAGCCTCGAGCAGCGAGATGTTCGGCAAAGTCGTGCAGACACCGCAGAACGAAAGCACGCCCTTCTATCCGCGCAGCCCCTACGGCGTCGCCAAGGTCTATGGCCATTGGATAACGGTGAACTACCGCGAGTCGTACGGCTTATATGCCTGTTCGGGCATACTTTTCAATCATGAAAGCGTGCCGGCGAACACGCCGGTCATCGTCCGCCAGCGCGGCCTCATCGATGTCGTGCCGATCGGTGAAGTCTTACGTGTGCGGCCGAAGGGGCCGGCTCTGCAGCGCTTCGCGACTGAGGCCCTCGAAGTCTGGGACGGCGAGCGGTTTGTCGACGTCCTCGGCGGCACCGCGTACCACCATGCGCCTTCGCGCTCTGACAAAGGCGTCACTCGCATCGAGGCACGCTGCGGCACGGTCACGGCGACACGCGACCACGTCGTGTTCATGGACGGCTGCGAGCGCCCAGCGGGCGAGGTCTTACCGGGTGACTCGATGCGGCGCGCGATGCTGCCCGCTCCGCCGGAGACGACCGCGATCAGCCACGATTTGGCGTGGCTCCTCGGCGCGTTCGTCGGCGACGGTTCGGCTTACGAACGCGATGGTCACGTCCGCGCGAAGTTCACGAACAACGACGGAGAGTTGCGAAAGCGATTCGCCGACACATGGCAGCGCGTCTCGTGCGGCTGGTCGACCGAGGGTCGGACATCGTCCGGTTTCCGGCCGGATGCGACCGTCGGTGCACTGGCCCTGAACGGCGCGGCCGCGTTCGCTGCCTGGATGCACGACATCTGCTATACCGAAGACGGCATGAAACGCGTTCCCCAAATCGTTCTCAACGCGGATGCGCACACGTGGACGTGGTTCTTAGACGGATACAACGCGACCGATGGCCTCAAGCGCGGCAATGCGCGCCACCCGTTCAAGAACTTCAAGACCAATTCGCCGGTGCTCGCTATGGGGTTGTGGTGGATGGCGCGCACGGCGTTCGACGTGGATCTCGTGCTCAACGTCGACCACGGACCGAGCGAGCGGCCTGGTGCGTTCTACGCGATAAATCTGCGCACGCCGCTCTTGACTGGCAAAGGCCGCCATCTGCGGCGAGAGCTCGCAGAAGTCAAACGAGTTACACCGCTGCCCGCATACGACGGTTGGCTCTATGATTTGTCCACCACCAGTGAGCGTTTTCACGCCGGCGTAGGAGAATGCGTCATCCACAACTCTCCGCGACGCGGGTTGGAATTCGTCACTCGAAAGGTGACCGATGCTGCCGCGCGCATCAAGCTCGGATTGGCTGAAGAGCTGCGGCTCGGCAATCTTGACGCGCGCCGCGACTGGGGATTCGCCGGCGATTACGTGGACGCGATGTGGCGCATGCTGCAGCAAGACGAGCCCGACGACTACGTCATCTCAACGGGCGAGACGCGCAGCGTCCAGGAGCTCGTAGAGGCCGCATTCGGCGTCGTCGGACTCGACTGGCGCAAACATGTCGTGCTCGATCCGAAGTTCATCAGGCCCGCCGAAGTCGACGTGCTCGTCGGCGATGCGTCCAAAGCGAAGGCCGCATTCGGCTGGTCTCCCAAGACGACGTTCGCCGAACTCATCAAGATGATGGTGGATGCGGATCTCGCAAGGCTGCGCAGTTAGAAATACATGCGCTCGCTAGTCACCGGAGCCGATGGCTTCGTCGGGCAGTGGCTCGTCCGCGAGCTGTTGGACGCGGGCGATGCCGTGTTCGGCGGCGCGCGATCGCGTCGCATGGCGCTTCACACGCTCGGCGAACCCGCTGCTCAGCGCGTGGAATGGCGGCAGCTCGATCTTTCGGATGCCAATTCCTTAACAGCCGCCGTTCGCGATGCAAGGCCCGATGTGGTCTATCATCTCGCAGCGCAGTCTTCGGTCCCCGCCTCGATCGCCGATCCGGCCGACACCCTTGAAGTCAACCTCATGGGCACCATCCGTCTGCTCGAAGCGTGCAGGCGGGAAGCACCCGATGCGGCCGTCATCGTCGTGGGATCAGCGGATGCCTACGGCAACGCGGATCCTGCTTTGATGCCGCTGCGCGAAAGCGCACCGCTCCGGCCGCTCAATCCATATGCGGCCAGTAAAGCCGCAGCCGAAGTCGCGACGCTGCAATATGCGCGGTGCGGATGGGCGCGCGCGC
Organism: Candidatus Eremiobacteraceae bacterium; assembly: GCA_035295225.1. Classification (NCBI taxonomy): domain Bacteria; kingdom Bacillati; phylum Vulcanimicrobiota; class Vulcanimicrobiia; order Candidatus Eremiobacterales; family Candidatus Eremiobacteraceae; species Candidatus Eremiobacteraceae bacterium. The sequence goes on from DATGJI010000058.1 coordinate 220,927, forward strand.
TTGCGACGCGATCGTTCAATCATACCGGGCCCGGACAGAGCGATCTCTTCGCGGCACCGGCTTTTGCGCGACAGGTCGCCGCGATCGCACGCGGCGACCAGAAGCCCGTTCTGCGCGTCGGCAATCTGACGGCCCGGCGCGATTTTCTCGACGTGCGCGATGTCGCGGCCGCATATCGCGCGCTCGGCGCACGCGGCGCGCCGTGCAAAGTATATAACGTCTGCAGCGGTGATTCGGTCAGCATGCGCGAGATCGTCGACGCGCTCTTGGAAATCGCCGGCGTGAAAGTGTCGATCGAAGAAGATCCGGCTCGCATGCGCCCATCGGATACGCCGCTGCTGGTTGGCGACGCCTCGGCACTGCGCCGCGACACCGGCTGGAAGCCGACCATTCCATTGGATCGCACGCTACGCGATTTGTACGCGTCGTTTTTTTGAAAGAAGGGGCCGACGCCAGTCGGCCCAGGCCACGTTCGGCAGGGCCGACTGGCGTCGGCCCCTTCAGATAGGATAAAGGTCGCGTCGTCGTTCGAAATAAATCTAGCGGGCCATGCACGTGAACTCAGGCGGGTTCCGAACGCTCGTCTTCAAGAATCGCGGCGCGTTACTTGTGCCCGTTGCGCTCGTGCTGCTCGTCTTGGGCAGACCGACGATGCAGAGCGCGCTGATCGGCGTCATCGTCGCGGCGATCGGGGAGGCGATTCGGATCTGGGCCGTCGGCTACTCAGGCGTGACCACGCGCGCCGCGATCGTCACTGCGCCGACGCTCATCACGGGCGGTCCCTACGGTGCAGTGCGCAACCCGCTCTACTTGGCAAACGCGATAATCGCGCTCGGATTTTTGATCGCGTTCGCCGGCGGCGTCTCACCGCTCGAAGGCGCCATCATGACGGCGGTCGTCGCGCTGCTCGTCTGCGGCGTGTACGCGATCATCATTCCGCTGGAAGAATCCTATCTCGCCGGCGTGTTCGGTGAGAGGTATCGGCGCTACGTCAAGGCGGTGCCGAGCATCATGCCGGTCGGCAGCCGGCTTGCCCCCGAAGATCGCTACGGCAAATGGCGAGCAGAAGTTATCGCGCGCGCCGAGATCATCACATTGGCGTTTTTCGTCGTGATGATCGTGGTGGTCGCCCTGAAATTGGGGCCGTGGCGCGATTATGGGGTGTTTTTCTGAGCGGTTGTCCCGGTCGGAATGCCTTGCCGATCAAGACAAGACCGGGCGCCAAAATATTCCGCATCGTGGGACCAAATCACAGGCTTTGGTCGAAAAACAGGGCCGATTTGCGAAAGCAAAGGCGAGGGTCCGGTGCGAAATGCAATCATCCCCGTCCGACGTGCCACTGGTCGATTCTGCGGAGACTCAAGGCTAAGGACTTAGTCGAACGGGGATTCTGGAACGCACGGCCGCCGCAAGGCGGCCTCTTTTTTCGGAGGCGCATCCGGCGAATCGGGAAAATACGCCGGATGTCATGAGCACTATGAATGATACGGTCGTTCTTTCCGCCGTTCGAACACCGATCGGCAAACTCGGCGGCGCACTCTCATCCCTCGCGGCGACGACCCTTGGCGGCGAAGCGGTGCGGGTCGCGGTGGAAAAAAGCGGCATCGCAACCGAGGCCCTCGATCACGCGATCATGGGCGAGGTCATCCAAGCCGGCACGGGCCAGGCCCCAGCGCGTCAGACGATTTTTTTCGCCGGCCTGCCGAAGACGATCGTGGCCGACACCGTCAACAAAGTGTGCGCTTCCGGCATGCTCGCGATCGCAAACGGCCATCGCTTGATCCAAACGGGCGCCGCGCGAGCAGTCGTCGCGGGCGGGATGGAGAGCATGTCCGGCGCTCCGTATCTCGTGCCGCAGGCGCGCTTCGGCTACAAGATGGGAAACGCACAATTGCTCGACGCGATGGTGCACGACGGGTTGTGGGAGGCGTACTTCCATTGCATGATGGCGGACGCGACTGATGGAGTAGCCACGCACTTCGGCATCACGCGCGCACAGCAGGATGAGTTCGCGCTGCGCAGCCACCGCCTTGCTATCGCCGCGCACGAACAAGGCCGCTTCGCAGAAGAATTGATTCCGCTCAAAGTCGCCACGAAGCAGCGCGGCAAGCTCATCGCGGAGCGCGTGCCCGCGCCGCGCGTCGCCGTGGGTGTCGGCGCGATGTTCGCCGATCAGACGCCCGAGCGATTCGTGGCCGACCCCGCGAAGTTCTCTCCGTACCTCGCGGATCCAAGCGCGCCCTTCAATCTCGTGGACCGCGATGAATCGCCGCGCAAAGATACCGATCTCGCGACGCTCGCAAAACTCAAGCCGATCGTGAAGAACGGAAATATCACGGCCGGCAACGCCCCAGGCGTGAACGACGCCGGAGCCGCTCTCGTGCTCGCCGGCGCAGAGTTCGCGAAAGCCAACGGCTTGACGCCGCTTGCGACGATCCGCGGCCACGAAACTGCCGCGTGGGATCCACCGTACTTGCCGCTTGTTCCCGCTCTTGCCGCCCAAAAGCTGCTCGAACGCCACGGGCTCAAGGCGTCGGACATCGCGCTCTGGGAGATCAACGAAGCCTTCGCGGCCGTGACCTTGACTTCGGCGGACCGCCTCGGCTTGGACCTGGACAAAGTCAACGTCGACGGCGGCGCGATCGCGCTTGGCCATCCGCTCGGCGCCAGCGGCGCACGCATCGTCGGCCATCTCGTGCACGCACTGCGCGCGCGCGGCGGCGGCTTGGGCGTCGCTGCGATCTGCAGCGGCGGCGGCCAAGGCGACGCGATGTTGGTGGAAGTCCGCTAGGCACGTGCGCGTTCTCATCGTCGGCGCCGGTCAAATGGGCGCCGGCATAGCGCATGTCTTCGCCTCTGTCGGTCACGACGTTCTGCTTCACGACGTCTCCGAGGCCGCGATTCGCCGCGGCGTCGGCGTCATCGAGAAGAATCTCGAGCGCGCCATCGGGCGAGGCAAGATCGAGCAAGCCGCTGCCGACGCGACGCTTGCCCGCATCACGCCGCACATCGACATCACGCTGCCCGCGGAGGTGCGCATCGCGATCGAGGCGGCGACCGAAGACGAAACGCTGAAGAAGAAGCTTTTCGTCGCACTCGACAAGGCGACGCCTCCCGACGCGATCCTCGCGTCGAACACCTCTTCCATCTCGATCACCGTCCTCGGCGCCGCGACTTCTCGCCCCGATCGCGTGATCGGCATGCACTTCATGAATCCGGTCCCCGTGATGAAGCTCGTGGAGATCATCCGCGGCCTTGCGACGAGCGATGCGACCTTTGCGGCCGTGCGCGATCTCGCGCTCTTCCTTGGGAAGACGCCGGTCGAGGTCCGCGATTTTCCCGGCTTCATCTCCAACCGCGTCCTCATGCCGATGATCAACGAGGCGATCTACGCGCACTTCGAAGGAGTCGCGTCGGCCGAAGCGATCGACACCGTGATGAAGCTCGGCATGAATCATCCGATGGGTCCGCTCGAACTTGCTGACTTCATCGGGCTCGACACGTGCCTCTCGATCATGCAAGTGCTCTTCGACGGCTTCGCCGATTCGAAGTACCGGCCGTGCCCGCTCTTGAAGCAGATGGTGGCCGCGGGGCAACTCGGGCGCAAGAGCGGCCGCGGCTTTTACACCTACCCATGAACTTCAACCTCACCGACGATCAGCGGGCCGTCCGCGAGGCCGTCGCGACGTTTGCGGCGCGCGAAATCGCCCCGAATGCGGCCGCGTGGGATCGCGATCACACGTTTCCCGTTGATGTGTTCGCGGCGCTTGGCGAGATCGGCATCATGGGCATGTCGGTGTCGGAGAGATACGGCGGCGCGCAACTCGACGCGATCAGCGTCGCGATATCGATCGAAGAGATAAGCCGCGCCGACGCGGGCGTGGGCGTCACCGTGTCGGTCCATGCCGGCCTGATAACGCGCATCATCGAGCAGTTCGCGCGCGAAGCATTGCGCGAGACATACCTTCCCAAGATGTGCGCGGGAGAATGGCTCGGCGGTTTTGCGCTGACTGAAGCCGAGTCGGGATCGGATGCCAGTGCGTTGCGCACGCGCGCGGTGCGCGACGGCGACCACTATACGTTGGACGGACGCAAGCAGTGGGTCACGAACGCGGGCTTTGCAAAGGTGTTCGTCGTTTTTGCGCGCACCGGCGGACCCGGACCGAAAGGCATTTCCGCATTTCTGGTCGATCGCGAAACGCCGGGACTCATGCTCGGGAGAAAGACAGAAAAGCTCGGCATTCACTCGTCAGATACGACGGATGTCGTGCTCGAGGGCGCGCGCGTCTCGGCCGATCGCCTCTTAGGCAACGAGGGCGAGGGCTACAAGATCGCGCTCGCGAGCCTCGGCATCGGCAGGCTCGGAATCGCTGCCCAGTCCGTCGGAATTCTGGCGGCGTGCTTGGACACGGCGCAGGCCTATGCGCGGGATCGTCGACAATTCGGCGCACCGATCGGCCATTTTCAAGCCGTCGCGTTCAAGATCGCCGACATGGCGGTTGATCTCGACGCCGCGCGCTTGCTGTTGTATCGCGCGGCGTGGATGAAAGACCAAGGCATGCAAGTTCTCGATGCATCGTCCAAAGCGAAGCTTTTCGCGTCCACGGCGGCGCGAAAGCACGCCGCGGAGTGCGTGCAGGTGCTCGGCGGCTACGGCTATACAACGGAGTTTCCAGCCGAGCGCTACTACCGCGATGCAAAGATCACGGAGATTTACGAAGGCACGTCCGAGGTCCAGCGTATCCTCATCGCGCGCGAACTGCTGGGCAGATTATGATTCAAATACTGTAGGGCGGACCTTTATGGTCCGCCGGCCGACCGTAAAGGTCGGCCCCACATTATCCTAAAGGGAGCTGTCATTTGCGACTCTTAGAGTACCAAGGCAAGACGCTGTTCGCCCAAGCCGGCATTCCGACGCCGCCTGGCCACGTCGCCTCGACGGTTGAAGAAGCGGTCGCGATCATGCGCGCCAATCCGGCGCCATCGGTCGTGAAGGCGCAAGTCCTCATCGGCGGGCGCGGCAAAGCCGGCGGCATCAAGTTCTGCTCGAACGCCGACGATGTCGTCGAGCCGGCGACGGCGATCCTCGGCATGCGGATCGCGAATGCACAGAATCCGGAAGGCGAAGTCGCGCATCGCATCTGGATCGAGCAGCGCGTGGACATCGCAAAAGAGCTCTATCTCTCTATCGCGGTCGACAGGGCCAGCAAGCGGCCGATCATCATGGCGTCGGCGATGGGCGGGATGGACGTCGAGGAAGTTGCGGAAAAACACCCCGACGCGATCGCGCGCTACCGGATCGACCCGGCGATGGGGTATTCGTCGTTTGTCGGTCGCCGCGTCGCACGCGAAGCCAAATTGCCGAAAGAGATCTGGAATCAGTTCGCATCGCTGCTCGGAAAACTTTACGATGTCTTTTTCAGCTCCGGTGCGATGCTCGTCGAGATCAATCCGCTCGCCATCACAAAAGATGGGAAGCTGATCGCTTCCGACGCAAAAGTGGAGCTCGACGACAACGGACTGATCCGGCGCCCGGAGCTCAATTCATGGAAGACCGAAGCGGAGACGGATCCGCTCAAAGAACGCGCCATCAAAGCCGGACTCGGTGAGAATAATTACGTGCAGCTCGATGGAGACGTCGGGATCATCGGCAACGGCGCCGGCCTGGTGATGGGAACACTGGACGCCGTGAAGCAGGCAGGCGGAAACCCGGCGAACTTCCTCGATATCGGCGGCGGCGCACAAGCCGCGCTCATGCGCGAAGCGGTGAACATCGTCACTTCGAATCCAAAGGTGAAGTCGTTGTTCATCAACATCTTCGGCGGCATCACGCGCGGCGACGAAGTGGCAAAAGGTCTGATCGAAGCGCTCGCAAGCGGCGGTTGGAGCAAGGACAAGCTCGTCATCCGACTGACCGGCACGAATGAAAAGGAAGGCCGCGCGCTGCTCGCCGCAAGCGGCATCACCTCGGTGGAGACCATGAACGAAGGCGCGCGCAAAGCAGTGGCGTTAGCGAAGTCGGCGTAACAATCGATGCCCGAAGGGGCCGACGTCAGTCGGCCCAAGCAAACAGAACGTGGGCCGACTGACGTCGGCCCCTTCAGGATCGGAACGGGAGAGCGAATGTCAATCTATCTCGACAAGACGTCAAAAGTGATCGTGCAGGGCATCACCGGCCGAGAAGGTCTGTATCACGCCAATCGTATGCGAGCCTACGGCACGGATCTCGTCGGCGGCGTCACGCCGGGCAAGGGCGGTCAGACGGTCGAGGGCTTTGCGGTCTTCGACGGCGTCGCCGAGGCGCGTGAAAAAACGGGCGCCGACGTGTCGGTCATATTCGTGCCGCCGCCATTCGCTGCGGACGCGGTGCTCGAAGCCGCGGACGCGGGCCTTCGGCTCGTCATCTGCATCACCGAAGGCATTCCCGTCCACGACATGATCAAAGCACTTGCGGTCATCGGGCCGAACACGCGCGTGATCGGCCCGAACTGTCCTGGTGTCATCACGCCGGGAGCGGCGCTTGCCGGCATCATGCCCGGTCACGTCTTCAAGCCGGGCCGAGTCGGACTCATCAGCCGCAGCGGCACGGCGACCTACGAGATCGTCGACCACCTCACGCGCAACGGCATCGGCCAGAGCACCTGCGTCGGCATCGGCGGCGACCCCATCATCGGCACGGTCTTCGTCGATTGCCTCGAGGCCTTCGAGAGAGATCCGGGTACCGACGCGGTGGTGATCGTCGGCGAGATCGGCGGGTCCGACGAAGAGGACGCGGCGGACCTCATCGAGCGGGGCGGCTTCACGAAGCATGCGGTCGCATTCATCGGCGGGCGATCCGCGCCGAAGGGCAAGCGCATGGGTCATGCCGGCGCGATCATCAGCGGCAACTCTGGCACGCCGGAATCGAAGCTCGCAGCGTTCGCCCGTGTGAAAGTGCCAGTCGCCGATAGCCCGTCCGATATTCCGGCGTTGGTGAAGAAGGCGATCGCGTAGATTTAATCCCGCGGGCCGACTGGCGTCGGCCCCTTCATCGAGACCCCTTCAGCGACACCTGTCCCGCAAAGAGCTTCCTTAGAGCAAGGTTAGGATTTGCTTAACATGGAAGCGCGCCTCGTGGAAAGTGAGTGGCACTGGGCCGCTTGCTCCATTTTGGTACGCACAAAACGGCGATTTGCGCACGAAGTGCGTGCTCACTCAAACTCTCTCAAGAGGGAACCTCAATGTTGAAAAACGGTTGGGTTCGAATAGCCCTCTTGGCGGCGTTGGTGCTGCTCTTCCAGGGAACATGGGCACTGGCAGGCACGACCGGCGCGCTGAACGGAAGTGTGACGTTAAAGGACGGCACTCCGCTCGCTGGCGCGAAGGTCACAGCATCATCTCCGTCCGAGTCGGTTTCCACGACCACCGACAGCGGCGGTCATTTCACGTTCGTCTCGCTCCAGCCTGACACGTATGAAGTCACGGCGAGCAAAGACGGCTACGACACGATCTCACAACCTGGTGTCTCGGTGTTCGCCGATAACACGCAGGCTGTAAAGCTCGTGACCCAAGCTTCGACGAAGGTCCTCGGTCACGTCACCACGACCGCGGCAAGCGCACTCGTGAAAGCCGGAACGACGTCCGACGTCTATTCGGTCAACGCG